>JAFGPL010000029.1 GCA_016936215.1 Bacteroidales bacterium | reverse complement strand
ATTACTTGAACAGGCTGTTATTACAGAACCTGTGACATATGATAAAATTATAAATGAAAATCACGGGTGTTGACTGGATACCCCATTATGAAAATTCCCCTTCTAATAAGAAAATAAGGGACATTTCAGACTACGAAGAAGATACAATCCTTCATTATGGGCAGATGAATTTTGAGTTTCCGATGTCTTTCTCACAGCGAAACGCCTTATACCATTTTGTTCACAGTAAGGAGGATGAAGTATTTGCATTAAACGGGCCTCCTGGTACTGGTAAAACCACCTTGCTTCAAAGCGTGGTTGCAAATGAGTTTGTAAAGAAAGCTATTGAAGGTTCTGAACCAAGTATTATTGTTGCAACCTCAACAAATAATCAGGCAGTTGTGAATATTATTGACAGCTTTACCAAAGCCAAGACTAAAGAAGGAAAACTATTTGGTAGGTGGTTGCCCGAATTAAAAAGTTACGGATTATACTTACCTGCAAAAGACAAGAATGTAGAAAGGGATATTTCACCCGATATTTTATATCATAAGTTCACTGGTGAAGGCTTTCCTTCTAAGGTTCAAAACCCAGAATATGTTGAAGCTGCTAAGGATTTCTTTTTAGATAAATTTGAAGAATACGCTGGATATAGGGAATATAATGTTTCAGGTGCGGTAAATGAATTAAGGAATAAATTGTTAAAGATTGATAAAGCTTTAAAAACAGGGATTAAATCTTGGAAAGAGTATAAAGGAATTTTTAAAGTGGTTGAAGATTATTCTGGTCAGAAGGATATTGCAATGTATTTCAATGATAACGAATTGAAATTAGATGTTATCAATAGTGAATATTCAAGATTAAAAGATATTCAGGCCAATTACCTTGACTACTCAAAACAAGAACCTTGGTGGAAAAAGCTTCTTATAATATTTTTCAGAGGTGAACGGGCGGCCAATATTGCAGCATGTTTTAATAATTGCCCCATTGATTACAATTCGGTTAACTTCTATAAACTTAAAACCTTAATTGATTTTTTCAGGGTTAAGTTTCAACTAATTGAAAAAATTAAAAATCTGAGTGAAGCCTGGAATAAATGGAAAGCCAATAATAATATACACAGCAATCCACCTTTAACATTTGATGAACTAAGAAGAAAAGAAAAACGAAATCTGGATTATTTCTATAATGAATTGGAAACGGGTATTAAACATGAAACTTTTCAGTTAGCCACCCACTATTGGGAAGGCCGGTGGATTTTGGAAATGGAAAGTCTTGATGCTGAAACATTAAGAAAAAATAATGAAGATTATGCCCTGAAAAAATGGCAACGGTTCGCCATGTTAACGCCATGTTTCGTTTCGACCTTTTACATGATTCCTAAATTTTTTACTTATTCGAGATTTATTAAAACCCTAAGTAATGGGAAACCGTCATTTGAAGCCCCTTCATTAATTGGTGGAATAGATTTATTGATTGTTGATGAGGCAGGTCAGGTTGCCCCCGAAGTTGGTACAGCATCATTTGCATTGGCGAAAAAAGCAATTGTTGTAGGTGATATAAAGCAAATAGAACCTGTTTGGAATGTGCCTCCTAAAGTTGATTATTCCAATTTAATCAGATACGGTATTATAAAGGGTGAAGAAGATAAAAAAAGAATAGAAAAACTTGATGATTTGGGGTATCTGGGTTCATCAGGCAGCATAATGAAGCTTGCACAGAAAAGCTGCAAATATCAACTTCAGGAATTTGAGGAAAGGGGATTTTTATTAACAGAACACCGAAGATGCTATGATGAAATTATTCAGTATTGCAATGTATTAGCATACAATAACCTGCTTGAACCAAGAAGGGGAAAATCAAAAAATGAACCATTTATTCCAATGTCATTGGTTCATGTGGACGGAAAATCATTTACAATAAACAAAAGCAGGGCAAACAAAGAAGAAGCATTGGCAATTGCAGAATGGTTAACGAAGAACCAAGCCTATATACTTGATTTTTATGGCAAACAGTCCTTAAAGGAATACGAAAAGACTGATAAGTCAGTTACTTATAAAGCACCCCAATTGAAAGATTTAGTAGGTATTATAACGCCATTTACAGCACAGAAATTGACTATTTCAAAAGTATTAAAATTGAAAGGAATAAAGCCTCTCGGAATGAAAATCGGTACAGTTCATGCTTTACAAGGTGCAGAACGCCCAATTGTAATATTCTCGACAGTATATTCAGGTAATGATATTGGAAAAGGATATTTCTTTGACAGGGATAATAAACCCAATATGTTAAACGTAGCTGTTTCAAGGGCAAAAGATTGTTTTATTGTATTCGGGAATAGGGCTGTTTTTAAGGGTAATGGTTCATCCCCATCTGCTAAACTTGCCAGGTTTTTGAAAGAAATTGAAAGATGATTAGTCATTGTGATTTGGGTTGCTATCAGACAAAGAAGTAAAGGAAAGGACAAAAGAAGCTGATAAAGCCATGAGGGAGGCAAGAAAAGAATTAGCAACCTTGAAAAAAGTGGTGAAAAACGAAGATTAGAATTTTTTGACTATGAATAATAAGTTTGCTCTTTCTTACTCTTTTTGGGTTCTTACTTACTCGTATTTTGTAGCTGAGTTGTAACTGATAAAATAAAAAACCCTTGAAAACAAAGGCTTTCAAGGGTTATTGTAGTAGCGGGGGCAGGACTTGAACCTACGACCTTTGGGTTATGAGCCCAACGAGCTACCAACTGCTCCACCCCGCAATATATCTTATTTTAGAAGAACCAGATTTTTACCCATATTTAGGGTGAGCAAAGGTAGTGCTTCTTTTTTTAAACACAAAACATTTATTCAATTTTCATGTTGAGAAATTTGAATTTCATTTACTTTAAATCTTTTATCTTTGTAAAAAAATCAAAAATGGCTGATAAGAAGAACAGAAAATCATTTCTGGAAAAGTTTAAGCATAAGTACAGACTTTCAATATACAGGGATGAAACTTATGAAGAGGTATTAAACCTGAGGTTGTCCAAATTAAATGTTTTTGCATTGGTGGGTGGCATCACCATATTGTTTCTTGCAATTGTTATTTCCATAATAGCATATACACCGGTAAGGGAATTTATTCCGGGATACCCCGATGAGAATACCATTGTCAACATTCAGAAAAATAAAATCTTACTCGATTCGCTCGAAATTGAAATGAACAAAAGGGACAAGTATTTCGAGAATATCCGCAGGATTTTATCCGGCGAAGACCCGGAAAATTATGATAATTATGCCGATACAAATGTTAAACCTGTTAACATCGAATTTAGTAAATCGTCTGATGACTCTATCCTGAGGCAGATGATCGCCCAGGAAGAACAATTCAATATTTCACATGCCACTTCAAAAAGAAAATCTTCTTCTATTTCAACAACTCATTTCTTTTCCCCGATCAAAGGACTTGTAACCAATACTTTCAATACCACCAGCAATCACTATGGGATTGATGTGGTGGCTGAACCAAATGCTGTTGTTAAAGCCACGCTAGACGGTACGGTTATCATGTCATCGTGGACACTTGAAACAGGATGGGTTATACAGGTGCAACATGACAACAACCTTCTGTCGGTTTACAAGCATAATGCCGAATTGTTAAAACGCCAGGGTGATTTTGTAAAAGCCGGCGACCCTATTGCCATTATTGGTAATTCAGGCGAACTTACCACAGGGCCTCACCTTCATTTTGAGCTTTGGCACAACATGACCCCTATCAACCCGCTTGACTATATCGTATTTTAAACTGTTTGTCCTTCAGGCAATTTTATGAAAAAACGTATTGCAGTATTAGGATCAACAGGTTCAATCGGGACACAGGCACTCGAAGTTATTGATAAAAATCCTGAATCATTTGAACTTATGGCAATTACAGCCGGGAATAACGCTGACTTGCTTATAGAACAGGCATTGCGGTTTGTTCCCCGGCATGTGGTAATTGGTAATGAAAGTAAATACGCCTATGTGCGAGATGCACTTGCGCACCTGCCTGTAAACGTTGCAGCCGGTTTTGATACTATTGTGAAGGCCGCAGGTCTTGAAGAAATTGATATGGTACTTACAGCCATGGTGGGATACTCGGGGCTTCTTCCTACCGTGGAGGCTGTTAAATCTGGTAAAGACATTGCCCTTGCAAATAAAGAGACGCTTGTAGTAGCCGGAGAATATATTAAAAAAATAGCAGCCGAAAACCATGTACAAATATTGCCTGTTGATTCGGAACACTCAGCAATTTTCCAGTGCCTGGTTGGTGAACCTGCCAAAAGCATCGAAAAAATTTATCTTACTGCTTCAGGAGGGCCTTTCAGGGGTAAAACAAGGGAAGCATTAGAACATGTTACCAAAAAAGAGGCCTTACAGCATCCAAACTGGTGCATGGGCAATAAAGTTACCATTGACTCTGCATCGCTTATGAACAAAGGCCTTGAAGTAATTGAGGCCAGGTGGTTGTTTGATCTGCCTCCCGATCAGATAGATGTAATCATCCATCCTCAATCCATTATTCATTCTATGGTGCAATTCACCGATGGTTCGCTGAAGGCGCAGATGGGACTGCCCGATATGCGCCTGCCTATTCAATATGCCCTCGGTTTTCCGGATCGTTTGAAATCTGATTTCCCAAGATTCAATTTCGCCGACTACCCTTCACTTACATTTCAAAAACCCGACACTTCTGTTTTCAGAAACCTTGAACTGGCATTCGAAGCGCTAAGAAAGGGTGGCAATATGCCGTGTATACTCAATGCAGCCAATGAAATTGTTGTCAATGCATTTCTTAATGATAAAGTGAAATTTCTCCAGATGCCCTCTATAATAGAAAAAGTGATGCACAAAATCTCTTTTATCCCAAATCCCTCGCTCGACGATTATTGCGCTTCGGATAGCGAATCCAGGACCATAACCCGGGAACTTATTACCGCGAAAACTGTTTTTTAACGATTAATTATAGATGAAATTGAATTATCATCTTATTTTTGCAGGAATTTATAATAATATTAAATAGTATAAATGGGTGTAGTTATTCAAATCGGCCAGTTATTGCTGAGCTTGTCTATTCTGGTTATTCTTCATGAGCTGGGACATTTTTTGTTTGCAAGGTTATTCAAAACACGGGTTGAGAAATTTTATCTTTTTTTCGACCCCTGGTTTTCCCTCTTCAAGGTTAAAAAAGGTGAAACCGAATATGGAATCGGCTGGCTGCCTTTCGGAGGTTATGTAAAAATTTCGGGTATGCTTGACGAATCAATGGATAAGGAGCAACTCAAAAAACCTCCCCAACCATACGAATTTCGGTCCAAACCTTCGTGGCAAAGGCTGTTGATTATGCTGGGGGGTGTTTCTGTAAACCTCGTGCTAGGCATTATTATCTATGCTTTTGTATTATACACCTGGGGTGAAAAGTATCTTCCAAACCAAAACCTTACCGATGGTATATGGTGTACCGATACCCTGATCACCAATCTTGGATTGGAAAACGGGGACAAGGTTATTTCGATAAACGGCAATGAGCCGAAAAAATTTTCGGATATAGTTCCTGAAATTGTTTTTGGAGGCTCATTACTGGTTGAAAGGAACGGAGAAATAAAGGAAATAAATATACCTGAAGATTTTATCGGTAAACTCGTCAATAAGAGAAAATCATTGCTTCTGTATCCCAGGGTGCCTTTTATCATTGTTGAAATACCTGATACTTCCATCAACGCCAAAACAAAATTCAAACCACTTGACCGGGTGGTTTCATTAAATAATCAAGAGTTTAAATACTACGATCAGTTTAAATCTATAGCCGACACTTTGAAAGGACAGGCAGTTCAGATTGGGGTCCTCAGGGACAATGACACGCTGCTGTTGGCCGGGAGGATCGATAATGAAGGACGGTTAGGGGTATCTGTTACTTTTCCCGATTATGATGAGATGGAGAAGCTGGGCATTTACGATTTTGAAGTGAAAAAATTCTCGTTTTTAGAATCAATACCTGCCGGCCTCCGCATGGCGAAAGAAAAACTGGGTTTTTACATCAAGCAGTTCAAACTTATATTTAATTTTAAAACAGGCGCTTACAAAGGCCTTGGCGGATTCGGTTCTATCGGCGGGCTGTTCCCCCCAACATGGGAATGGCAGGCTTTTTGGGAAATAACTGCATTCCTGTCGCTTATTCTCGCCTTTATGAATATCCTACCCATACCGGCGCTTGACGGGGGACATGTAACATTTCTTTTATACGAAATGATTACCGGGCGTAAACCCAGCGATAAATTTATGGAATATGCGCAAATTACCGGCATGATCATTCTTTTAACCTTACTTCTTTATGCAAATGGTAATGATCTCGTCAGGGGTCTGCAAAACTGGTTTGGGAAATAGATGACATTGCACAGCCAACATATTAAATTATTCGTAACTTTGACAAAGTGAAATAAATAAAATAATTATGAACCTGACAATCATATTAGGGCTTCCAGGTCCAACCGAAATCATTCTCATAATTCTGGCGTTGCTATTTCTTTTTGGCGGCAGAAAAATTCCCGAACTTATGAAAGGCCTTGGGCAGGGAATGCGCGAATTCAAGAAGGCTTCGAAAGGTGATGAGGCTGATGAACCCAAAACCCCGGGCACGATAGAAAAAAATTCCAATTAATGTGGAGATAAAAAATATGGTACCTGTCTGTCATCTACAGACAGGTATTTTTTTTATATTCGAATAAAGTTTTTATCCTGATACCTTCTTCATGCGTATAATAATTTTAATATTTTTTTTCTTTTCATTTATTTTCAGAACTGCTGCACAGCATGAAGAACAGGGTTATGAAACTGTAAAAACCCATCAGGCAGATGAGGCCCAAATACCGGATTATCCTGATATATTTTACGAATACCGCATAGCTGAACTCAATAAAAAAACACCAATTGAGTTAGAGTACAACGAAGCGGTAAAAAAATATATTGACATTTACGCTGTTCAAAGGAGGGAAGAATTTGCAAAGATCATTGGGTTATCACAGCTTTATTTCCCGGTTTTTGACGAAATGCTTGCCAAGTACGACCTCCCGCTTGAGTTAAAGTACCTTACAATTGTTGAGTCAGCTTTGAACCCTTTTGCTGTTTCAAAGTCGGGCGCTGTCGGGCTTTGGCAGTTTTTGCTCAATACCTGCCGGTTGTTCGACCTTGAGGTTAATTCATACATTGATGAACGGAGAGATGTTTATAAATCAACCGATGCTGCATGCAGGTACCTGCAATACCTCTATGGTACTTTCAACGACTGGCAACTGGTATTGTCGTCATACAACGGCGGGCCGGGCGATGTGAGAAAAGCCATAGAGCGCAGCAAGGGCAAAATGGACTACTGGCAGCTCAGACCCTATCTTTCTCATCAGGCACAGAATTATGTGCCTGCATTTATCGCGGCCTGTTACCTCATGAATTTTTATCCGGAACATCATATAATTCCTGTCGCCCCTGAATATAATTTTTTTGACCTCGATACCCTTAAAATAGATTATTACATCACCTTTAAGCAAATAACAGAAAAGATTGATATACCTCTTGAAACGTTGCGGTATCTTAATCCTGTATATAAGTGCGATATCATCCCCGACATGGCCGGGCATGCGCTTCTCATTCTCCCAAAAGAAAAAGTACTTGAATTTATTCGAAACGAGTCACGCATCCTTGGCAATGAACCAGCAGCGGCAAATTACTTAACCATGCTTGACGAGGCAAACTATTATGATAATAAGGTAAAAATAACTTACACAGTTCAAAAAGGGGACTTTTTTCATAAAATTGCCATGAAATATAACTGTTCCATCGAAAATATTAAAACATGGAACAACCTGCATGATAATTCGCTCGTTCCCGGTCAAAAGCTTATTGTATGGGTTGACAAGTCATTTTATCAGAAAAATTTTTCACAATAGGCATTGGCATGAAAGTTGTATAAAATTATAAATCCTGTTTTAAATGAGTAAATGTTAATTGACAAAAACGATACACAGATGAGAAGCCTTAAAATAATCAAAATAGCTGCAATCTTTCCGATAGTGATTCTAATGGCAACATGCAAGCCTACAGAAAAAAAGCCTATGCTGCCATCAGTTACAGGTCTGCCTGGCGACCTCGCTATTGTGATAGATAAATCTGACTGGGACACACGCCCCGGCGAAGAGATAAGAAAAATTTTTGAAGAACCCGTGCAGGTTTTGCCACAGTACGAACCTTTATATGATTTGATGTTTGTGCCGCATAGCGCATTTAATTCGGTTTTACAACCCTTTAGAAATATTTTGAAGGTAAATATTGATGGAAAATACAAAGACCCGAAAGTTGTTGTTCAAAATGAAGTATACTCTAAATCACAAATATTATTCAACCTTTATGCAAAAGACGATTCAGCGTTTGTCAAACTCATTAATGACAATAAGGGAAAGATTCTTGCGCTGCTTGAAGATGCTGAAAGAAACAGGCTTACAGAGCATTTCAAGAACAACCTGAACGAACGCATATTCAATAGCCTGAAAGATAAGTACAACATCACCCTGTATGTGCCCAGGGAATATAAAACCAACATTGATTCTGGTGATTTTGTGTGGTTATACCACGAAATAGGGGCTGTAACACTCGGTATTTTTGTTTATGAATATAGTTATACAGATACCAATACATTTACCCCGGGGTACCTGATAGAAAAAAGAAATTCGTTGCTAAAAAAATATGTCCAGGGTGAAGTCGAAGGATCATACATGACAACAGAAACGTTGTTTGGCCCTGTCTTTAATCAGTATCTGTTGCGCGGAAAACATTATGTCGCAGAACTGAAAGGCTTATGGAGGATGGAAAAAGGAGTCTCGATGGGTGGCCCGTTCATAAGCATAACCACTCTTGATGAAAAAAGGAACAAGATTATAACCGTTGAAGGATTTGTATTTGCCGCTGGTGAAGATAAACGATCTTACCTGCGCCAGGTTGAGGCTATTGTATTGAGTCTTGAAATACTTGATAATCAGCGCTGATTACTGACTGATGGGCTTGTTTTTTTTTGAACCTTTTTTGGCTTCGGTGGTGGTACCGGGTCGTAACCATAGGTGCCCCATGGATGGCAACGAAGTATCCTCCTTAAAGCAAGCCAACTGCCTTTAAAAATTCCGTGCACCCTGATTGCTTCAACTGCATATTCCGAACAGGTAGGTATATGCCTGCAACTATTTGGTAATAAAGGCGATATCGTATATTGGTATATCCTTATAGGAATAATGAAAATGAAATTTACTATCTGTTTCAACTTTTCGAATAAAGCCATGGATGATTTAAATCTTATCTGTTCTTTTTCATCAATGTTATTCCCCGGAATATTCCACGAAATTTCTTTCGGTTTCATATAAAATCACCTGAATTTCAAATCGTTTGTTGATTTTTTTTCTAAGGATATTCCAGATAACAACGGCAATATTTTCTGCAGTAGGGTTCAGGCTCCTGAATTCCTCTACTTCGATATTCAGGTTCTTATGGTCAAATTTTTTGATAATATTCTTTTCAATAATATTTTTTAAAACTTTCATATCAATTACATACCCCGATCCGGGGTCAATTTCGCCTTTTACTTTCACTATAAGGTCGTAATTATGCCCGTGATAATTAGGATTGCTGCATACACCATAAATCTTTTTATTTTTTTTCTCATCCCAGTTTATGTTAATTAACTGGTGGGCCGCATTAAAATGGGCTTTTCTGCATGCAGTGACTTTCATCTTGTTTCATTTTAATTAACTAACATTTTAAAATGTAATATGTTTTACATGCAAAGTACGTAAATTTAAACTGTATTATACATAATTATTTATGAATGGCCCGTACTAAGAATCTTTTTGGTTCACAATATTTTTACATTGAATAATGACTTTGCACCGGGTTTTTGCATATGGCACACTAAAAAATCCCGAAAAAAGAAAATCAATTATTCTGAGGGAAACAAACATTGAAGAGGATTTTCTTACAGGTTTTCGGGTTGAAATGGTAAAACTCAACGGAATTTTTTATCCGGCAGCTATTCATGAACCTCTCAGCAGGGATAAGATAAGAGGGGCAACCTTTATGGTTAGCGAAGCTGAACTCGAAAAACTTGATGTATATGAATCTGATGCTTACAAAAGAATCCGGGTAAAACTTCTTAGCGGCAAGCAATCGTGGTTGTATATCAAAGCATAAAAATGTCCGATTATTGCAATTTCATTGATTTAACACTTTTTAACCTTAATTTCTTTTTTTGGAAAACATGTATCGTAATTTTGAAAAAAAATGTTTTACGTTGAAATTGGTTTACCGGATAGTATTTTTTTCGTTTATTGCTTGCCTTACTATTCATTCCCTGTATTCACAAAAGGTAACGCAAAGCCCCGGTTATGTTTCAGGCCGTATAATTGACAGTGATGTTTCCAAAGGTATTTCATTTGTGCATGTACTCAATGAAAGCCAGCGTCTGTCGGTGCTTTCAGATACTTCGGGCAGGTTCACAATCAGGGCAGGGCTGAACGATACCCTTGTATTTAGTGTTATAGGATATCTTGGCAAATTTATTGTTCTTGATAAAAGTACCATGAACGGCGATATTGAAATCCTTTTGGCTCCAAGGTATTATGAAATAGCTGAGGTAGAAGTATTTGGAATAACGTCTTACTCCAAATTCAGGGAAAAATTCCGTAAGACAGAGATACCCAAAACAGAAACCGACATCCTGCGCAGCAATCTTCAGGCTATTGCCATAGATATTGGACAAGAAGCAAAGTATTATCTTTCAATGAAAAAGGCGGCAGAAGGAGGAAACCTAATGGCAGCGCCCATACTTTCACCTGAAGAAAAACAGCGGCTGAAACTAAAAGAGATGATGAATAAAGAAAGCATTCAGTATGAAATAGATAAGAAATATAATCGCCAGGTAGTAGCAGATTTAACCGGTTTAAAAGACCAGGAACTCGATGAATTTATGTTATATTGCAAATTCAGTCAGAAGTTTCTGCAATTTAGCAGCCAGTACGAAATTCTGGTTAAGGTGCTTGAGAAATATGAGCAATATAAGGAATTAAAAAAGAAGAGCAGTATTCAAACTTACGATAACTATGCCCTCAATACCAACACTTTCAGATATACAGGCTGCGTATAAGCGCATCCGTCCTTTTGTTCATGAAACTCCGGTGCATACTTCCCAAACGATCAATCGAATAACCGGCAGTGACATATATTTCAAGTGTGAAAATTTTCAGAAAGCAGGGGCTTTCAAATACAGGGGGGCAACAAATGCTATCATGGCATTATCAGCCAAAGAGGCTGGTAAAGGCGTGGCTACACACTCTTCCGGCAATCATGCAGCCGCGCTTGCCCTGGCGGCTGCTATCAGAGGTATCAAATGCTATGTGGTTATGCCTTCATCTGCCCCTGAAACAAAAATTAAGGCCGTTAAAAATTATGGTGCGGAAATAACCTTTTGTGAACCTACATTAGAATCGAGAGAGTCAACACTTAAACAGGTTGTAAAAAGGACCGGTTCAGTATTTATTCACCCTTTCGATGATTTCAATGTGGTTTGTGGCCAGGGTACCGCAACTCTTGAATTGTTAAATCATTGCTCCGGTACCGACATTGTCATGGCGCCTGTGGGCGGGGGTGGATTGCTGGGTGGCACGTCTATTGCGGCAAAGTCTGTACGGTCAGAAATTATTGTTTATGGTGCCGAACCAAAAAATGCCGATGATGCATACAGATCGCTGAAAAGTGGTATCCTCCAGCCGCCACTGAAACCAAACACCATTGCAGATGGTTTGCTTACTGCACTTAGCGAACTTACCTTTACAATTATATCAAAATATACAGATGACATTTTTACTGTTTCTGAAGCCTCTATTGTTGAGGCCATGAAACTTATCTGGCAGTTGATGAAAATTATCGTTGAGCCGTCGTCGGCAGTTCCGCTGGCTGCAATAATAGAAAATCCTGAAGCCTTCAGGGGCAAAAAAACAGGCATTATCCTGAGCGGCGGTAATGTTGACCTTTCAAAGCTCCCGTTTTAAACAAAACTACGTGAGTAATCCATCCGAAAAAATATCAGTACAATCTTATAATCTGGATTATCCTGCTAATAATTTCAAACTTCGATTGCGGGAAAAAGAATAATTCAAAGATATAAGAAGGATTAATGCAAAATTTTCTTGTCGAAAGAAAACCCGCATACCAGCGGCAGGTGGTCAGAGAGTTTAACTTTTTTTGTTTTAAACCCAAAAGAATCCAGTGATTTACTGTGTATTATATAATCTATCCTGAAATAGGGAAAATTTCCGAAATAAGTGTTTCCTATGCCCGACCCCGATTCGAGATACGCATCTCTCATATTTTGTTTTAAAACATGGTAGGTATAAGAAACCGGTGTGTCGTTAAAATCACCGCATAAAACAACAGGGTAGGGCGACCGCAGGATATGTGCATTCAATTGGTCAACCTGCTTTGCCCGCTTGATATAGGCGTTTTTCAGCCGTCGTGAAATGTTCATTATTTCGTCCATGCGGTTATTATCATATCCAAAAATAAGCGAATCAATGAAATTATAGTCGCTTTTGCCCAGTTGTGTGGATTGCAGGTGACAATTGTATATTCTTAGAATATTACCGTTGACTTTAATATCAGAAAAAATGGCAGTATTCGATGAGCCGGTAAAATGTACCACCCCCTTTCCAATGATCGGGTATTTGCTGAAAGTGGCCATTCCAAATCCTCGGTTATCCCTCGTTCCTGCCGAATAATAAATATGTGAATAGGGGGTGGCCGAAAGCTGCTTTTTTACAGAGTCTTCTGCCAGGCTGGTGTTTTTCATTGTTAAAATTTCCTGAAGACAGATTATACCGGCATTTTCATCTTTGATAAAATTTAAAATGTCATGATGTGCAGATTTTATCTTCAGCCAGTTATAGTAATTAAACAACCTTACATTGAAGGAAAGCAGTTTTACATTATCATGCATCTCCGGTTTCCTGTTACTGCCGATATTGACCTGTACAAATTTCGATATGCTGCTCCAGCAAAGAATTATTACTGCCAATGATACAAGAATATAGATGCGCTTAAAGACCAACCAGAAAATAATAAAAATAAGGTTTAGTAAAAGAATATACGGGAACATCAGTCCGAAAAAAGCAAAAAACCAGGCCTTTTCAGGGCTGATGTGCACAGAAAGTCCTGAAACCAGGAGCAATAAGGCAATAATAAGGTTAATGGTTAAGAATACCTTTTTAACAAATTTCTTCACTTTGCTT
This sequence comes from Bacteroidales bacterium, assembly GCA_016936215.1. Taxonomy (GTDB): domain Bacteria; phylum Bacteroidota; class Bacteroidia; order Bacteroidales; family UBA10428; genus JAFGPL01. The sequence continues at coordinate 49,869 of JAFGPL010000029.1, read as the reverse complement.
AACTTTTAGGTGTTGCTTGTCTTCACTAATTTCTTCCGCTCATCTTAAACAGGGTTTCCTTCTCTTTTTTTGTGAGACTATCATATCCCGACTGTGCAATTTTATCAAGTATCCTGTCAATTTCTTCCTGGTTTGCTGCTTTTTGGCGGTTATACTCCATGTCGGTCATCTGTTTTGCATTTTTTTTATAACTTACCTTCATACGTCTTTTTCTTTTTGAGAAAAAAGCTGCGGCAGAATCCATTAAACGGTTGAAACCCTGTCCCATGTCTTTACCTTTACGAAGTTGCAATACATAAATATATGCGTACAACACACCGCCAAGATGGGCAATATGCCCGCCTGCATTGTATGAAGCTATTTGCAGAATATCTGTAATAATAAAGAAAAGTGCAATGTATTTTAATTTTACCGGCCCGATAAAAATAAGGTGCACCGTATAATTGGGAACATAGAACGAAATAAGCATGGCTACTGCCATAACACCTGCCGAAGCGCCAAGCATCTCAGATACATCAGATTGAGGCGTAAGCCCGGGGAACAGATTATATGAAAGAATATAAAGAAATGCGCCTGCAAGCCCTCCAAGTATATAGGTGCTGAAAAGTTGCTTTTCGGTGAGGTATTGAAGGAAAATCCGGCCAAACATATATAACCACAAAAGGTTAAACAATATATGCAGAAAATGAAAATGCAGGAACATGTATGTAAAAAGGGTCCAGGGCTTGAAAAGAAGCCTTTCGGGGCTTGCCGGCACCATCAGATAGGTAACCCATTTCTGCAGAAAATAATTTCGGAGCCCTGTTCCTGAGAAACCCTGTGTAAAAAATAGGGCAAAGATAACATAAGCAATATTTACAGCAATAAAAACCCCAAGGTTGATATAAATAAGCTTGGTAAGTATACTACCCCTCTTAAACGACTCCTTTATTTCATCCCAGATAGACATAAATCACTCCTGATATTTGTATGCAAAATTAATAAATCCTGAATTGATTTTTCTTCCAGAATTTAACAATAATAAATCCCACAATGGCGCCTCCTAAATGCGCGAAATGTGCAATATTATCCCAATTGAAATTTAACACGCCAAAAATCAGCTCCAAAACTGCGTAAAAAGGGACGATGTATTTTGCCTTGATGGGAACCGGCAGAAAAATAAACATGAGTTCGACATTGGGAAACAGGGTGGCAAATGCAGCCAGCAAACCGAATATAGCCCCCGATGCGCCAAGTAATGGTACATCGAAAATTTTTTCATGAACCGATTCACTGATGTTTTTTACAGATTCAACTGCCTGTCCGATAAAAGATGTATTGGCAGGTTCCTGCCTCCAGTTATTGATAAAATCATATACACCTGATGGGAAAAATTTTGGGTGCTTTTCTACCATGTTGCTGAAAATATCAACAGTAGGGTTGCTTAAAAACAGTTCGACAGAGTTAATTAACGGATTGTATTGCAGCCATATAATAAACTGGTGAAGAAAAATTGCCCCGAAACCTGCTGCAAGGTAAAGTACAAAAAACCTTTTGCTGCCCCACATGCTTTCAATAATACGCCCGAACATAAACAAACCGAACATATTGAAAAAAATATGGCCAATTCCGCCATGCATAAACATGTGTGTAAGCAACTGGTGGGGCATAAATTTTTCTGATTTAAAATAGTACACCGATAACCATTCCACAAGGTTAAAGCCTTTTATAGGAATGAAGTAGGTTATCACGAACAGTAAGATATTTATCAGCAAAAAATTTTTTACAACAGGTGGCAGTCCGCCAAATCCTCTTGAACCATATCCATTCATACTCTAATTGTAATATTTAAAAATAAAATCTCCGAAAGGCCGGCAGCCTCTTAAAATCAACACCGCAAATATAGGATTGTTTTTGGACAATGACTGGAAATAACCTGATAATTGACCCGAAATACCTGTTATGAAAGGGTTGCGTGTTTAGTTCAGTTTCTTTTCCAGTTCCTGCATATCGAGAATAAAAATAATTTTTTTCCCCGTAGGAGAATAATTCGGGTTTTCGCACCCGAATAGCTGGTCTATTACTTCCTGCATTTCTGAGACCGAAAGCGGTATATTATAACCTACGGCTGAAGACCTTGCAACACAACGTGCTACCCGTTCGCGGGCATTTTTTTTAATATCGCCCTGCGTATTGCGATACTCTTCCAGAACCGATTCTATAAGCCTTGCCGGTTCGGGGTTCCTTATATCAGACGGGCAACCGTTTACCACGATGGTATTGTTCCCAAAATTACTGATATCAAACCCGATGGTGCACAGATCGTCAAAAATCTCGTTAAGAAGGCTGTAATCAGCGGGGGTAAGTTGTATGGTTTCGGGAAACAATGTCTGCTGTGCAATGGCAAAGTTATGTGCCAGTGAATGGACAAGCCGTTCGTATATAATCCTTTCATAAGCGCGCTTCTGGTCAACAACCATCATCCCCGATTTTACAGGGGTAAAAATGTACCTGTTTTTTAATTGCAGAAAACTGCTATGCTGAGTAAAATCCATTTGTCCGAAAACCTGCTGTTGTGAATTCAGGTTGCTGCTGGTGTTTTCCGGCTGCATTTCTTTTCCGCCGGTTCCTTCATACAATTTTTCCCAGTCGGGCAGGTTTGAGTTTTGTCTGCTTTTAAAGGTAGAATCCCCTGACGGTCTTTTATCCGTTTCACTATCAAAGGGGTTATAATCCGGGTTCACGGTAATGCCCGGTATTTTAACCTGTGAGTTTTTTCTTATATAAGGTATATCAAAACTACTTTCATTATCGAAATCTATCGAAGGTGCTAAATTTGTTTTTCCGATGGCTTCTTTGACTGAAGCTTTGATGATTTGAAAAATAGCCTGTTCATCTTCGAATTTAATTTCAGTTTTGGTGGGGTGTATGTTTACATCAATGTTTTGAGGGTCGCTTTCGAGATAAATAAAATATGAAGGCACGGCATCAGGTGGTAAAAGCTGCTCATAGGCCTTCATCACCGCCCTGTGGAAATATGGGTGCCTCATATACCTGTTATTGACAAAAAAGTATTGTTCGCCAAATTTTTTCTTTGCGAATTCGGGTTTGCCAATATATCCTTTTATCTTCACAATACTTGTTTCAGATTCAAACGGTATAAGGCTGGCATTCACCGACCTCCCGAAAAGATGTGTAATACGCTGCTTAAGGTTGACTACCGGAAGATTGTAAACAGGGGTGCCATTGTTGATCAGTTTAAATTCAAGGTCGGGATGTGAAAGGGCGATACGTATAAATTCTTCTGTAATATGCCTGAATTCGGTATTGGTGTTTTTCAGAAATTTTCTCCTGGCCGGCACATTAAAAAACAGATTGTTAACTGTAAAATTCGACCCGGCCGGGCAACTAACCGGTCCCTGTATTTCAACATTTGAGCCATTTATTTGTATCTCGGTCCCCAATTCATTTTCTGTCTTTCGTGTATGAAGGGTGACCGTTGCAATAGCGGCAATAGAAGCAAGTGCTTCCCCCCTGAACCCTTTAGTCCTTATTTCAAAAAGGTCCGCGGCCTCTTGTATCTTTGAGGTGGCGTGGCGCTCAAAAGCCATACGGGCATCGGTTTCAGACATTCCGCAACCGTTGTCAATGACCTGAATCGAATTTTTCCCTCCTTCGGTAACTATTACCGAAATGCATGTACTTCCTGCATCTACAGAGTTTTCGACCAATTCTTTAACAACCGAGGCAGGTCTTTGAATAACCTCACCGGCGGCAATCTGGTTTGCCACTGAATCAGGAAGCAGGCGGATAATATCGGCCATTGGGATTAATTATCTGAAAATTAATAAATAAGCTGCTGCAAGCAATATTAATAAAATAATAAAGAAACGCATCGAACCGGCCCTGTTTTGTTTTTTGCCGGCATGAAGATTTTCGCGAAGGGTACCCCGCCTGATGCCCTTTTGATATTCACCCGAAGGTTTCTTTATTCCCATTTCCTCCTCAATCTTCCTTACCCGCTCATTGAATTCTTCCTTTTCTTTATCGTAAAATAAAGGAGTGTAATTGAATTCTTTATGCTCATTTAGTCTGAAAAACTGAAATATTGCCATGGTTGTAAAATTTGGTTACAAATGTATGGAAGTTATCATTAACCTCCACACGTTGTTAAAGCAAAAACCGTGCAAATTTTTAACCCTCATGATTCATGCTTTTTAATAAATCGCTGATTATTACGGTAAATTTTGATTTACCATAGACTTAGTATTGTTTCATCGTGGCAATATATAGAAAAAAAACGGATGAATAACCAGGGTTAAATCTTTCGTGATTAAGTATTTCTTAAATAATTAATTTAATCTTATTTTTGTACCTGTTTTATTGTTTTGAATTTTAGGAAAAACAGTTACTGCAAAAAACATAAATAAGTACCTTTGTGCAGTTAACATATACACACTTTAAGTCATTATGATGAATAATTTATTTAAGATACTTGAAAAGAAGAAAATTGCCTTACCCGATGATGCCTTTGTTTTACTAAATAGTTGTAAGCGTTATGAAGTTTTTGATTCGGTTGACCAGCTTGCACTTGCGGCATCGGGAGGTGAAGGCTGCAATTACTTTGAGGTAAAATACCAGGTTCAGGGTATTGGCGACTACACCGAAGCAATCATCCACAGGGTCACCAATGGTATTTCTGCGAATTATACCGATCCGTACATGCGCCGCCGCGACCCAGATACCATGGCAGTCTCAGACAATATGCCCACTGATAAAAGCAGATTTAAAGATAAATACGGGTATGATTTTCAATCGCTTCGGAAAGAAACATTTGATTGGCTGAAGGATCAGGACTTGGCACTGTTTTTTTATTTTGCCGGAAGAGAAAACATTGGAATGAGCGGCATGGCCATAGCGCCTGCCAATGCAGCTTTCTTTGCGATGGGCTTGGCCATGTTGCAGAAGATAATACCGGTAAGTGATCTGCTTGATAACATGACTATTGATTCTGTGATATATGTCGCACCTACTTTTCGTCATACACATTTCAACGGTAAACAGGTGGTTGTGCATAACCGGTCTGAAAACCTCCACGAAATATTTTCTTACAACCTGTACCCGGGGCCCAGTGCCAAAAAAGGGTTATACGGTGCTTTACTTACCAAAGGTGAACGTGAAGGATGGATTACTGCACATTGTTCCACAGTGGAAGTCATCAGCCCATACGACAATGTAATAACCTTTATGCACGAAGGGGCCAGTGGCGGAGGGAAAAGTGAGATGCTACAGAATATTGTCAGGGAACCCAACGGGCAGGTGTTGATAGGTGAAAACATCATCACTGGCGAAAGGAGGTTAATCAATCTGCCCATCTTCTGCTCTTTTCATCCCGTAACCGATGATATGGCCTTCTGTCATCCTGCCATTCAGAAAGATAACGGTAAACTCACAGTACTGGATGCCGAAAATGCCTGGTTTATTAGAGTTGACGGCATAAAAGACTATGGCAGTGATCCTTTTCTTGAAAAAACAACCATCAAACCAAAGAAGCCTTTGTTGTTCTTAAACATCAAGACCAACCCGGGCAGCACTGCATTGATCTGGGACCATATTGAAGACGAACCGGGAAAAACATGTCCAAACCCCAGGGTAATCCTTCCCCGTGATATCGTCCCTGATATTATAAACAGACCGGTTACAGTTGACATTAGAAGTTTTGGGGTTCGGACCCCACCATGTTCAAAAGAAAAACCCGACTATGGCATTATTGGTTTATTTCACATACTTCCCCCGGCTCTCGCATGGCTTTGGAGGCTTGTTTCACCGCGGGGTTATGGCAACCCCAGTATTGTTGGTGGCAAGGGAATGGAATCGGAAGGAGTAGGTTCTTACTGGCCTTTTGCAACAGGTACAATGGTTACCCACGCCAATATTCTTCTTGAACAGATAATTCAAAGCCCCCGTATGCGTTATACCCTCGTTCCAAATCAGCACATTGGTGTCTGGAAAGTAGGTTTCAAACCTCAGCTTATCATGCGCGAATATCTCACACGCCGGGGCAATGCAAAACTCAGGGCCGATCAGTACCAGGAAGCACGTTGCCCGCTCCTGGGTTATGAGCTTAACTATCTTACCATCGAAGGGGCGAAAATACCCTCCAGGTTTCTGCAGGTGCACCGCCAAACAGAGGTTGGCACCGAAGGATATGATGCAGGAGCTGAAATACTTACTGAATTTTTTAAAAAGCAATTGAAACAATTCCTGAAACCTGAACTTACCCATACCGGTAAAAGGATCATTGACGCTTTTATGTCGGGAGCAAGGGTCGAAGATTATAATGCGATTGTTCCGATGAATTATTCATATTCATTTCTTACCATAAAAGATTATGAAAACGGAACGACAGAACACTAAATAAAGCAATTAAATGTGGGTACACACCAAGAAAAGCCAGGAAAAAATATCACCTGAAATTGCACTTTCTTACCTGAAAGAGGGTAACCAAAGGTTTATCAATAATTTGAAATTGCACCGCGACCTTTTGCAACAGGTGAACCTTACTTCGGCAGGACAGTACCCGTTTGCGGTAATATTAAGCTGCATTGATTCGAGGACTTCTGCCGAACTGATTTTCGACCAAGGGCTGGGAGATATTTTCAGTATACGAATTGCCGGCAATATCCTTAATGATGACATCCTCGGGAGTATGGAATATGCATGCCGGACAGCCAATTCAAAACTAATCGTAGTGCTCGGCCATACAAGGTGCAGCGCCATTATCAGCGCCTGTAACAACCTTGAACTGGGACACTTTACAGGTTTGCTCAGTAAGCTTAAGCAGGCCATCGAAAACGAAAAAGAAACACAGTATAACAGAAACGGCTCAAATATGGAATTTGTCAATAATGTTACCTGCAACAATATAAAACTTACGATAAAACAGATAAGGCAAAGAAGCCCGATCTTGCTTGAGATGGAAAAAAACAAGAACATAAAGATAATTGGCGGGCTTTACAATGTTGAAACCGGTGAAGTTCGGTTTGAAGAAACCTGAAGCGGTACAATTAAATCCATTCCAATGCGTTAGGTTTTAAAAAATAGCCTAATTTTAAGGGGCAAAAAATGAACCAACGTTGGTTCGTGGTAAAATTGCAGTAAATGAATGAAATAAAACATAGCCTGGCTGAGGCAAGCAAAATGCTTGATTTGTTCACTTCGGATGAAAAAAACCTGGAAGCAATAGAAGATGCAGGAAAACTTATGGTTGAATGTATAAAAGGCAACCATAAAATTATTTCGTGTGGCAACGGGGGCTCGATGAGCGATGCGATGCATTTTGCCGAAGAACTAACAGGACTGTTCCGTGAAATGAGGCCTGCCATCGCGGCACTTTCCATATCAGACCCTTCGCATATTACATGTGCTGCCAACGATTTCGGTTTTGAAAATATTTTTTCAAGGTACATCGAGGGTATAGGCCAGCCGGGTGATGTGCTGCTCGCCATAAGTACCAGCGGCAATTCTAAAAGCGTGCTTAACGCGGCTGTAGCCGGCAGAAACAAGCAAATGAAAATTGTTGCCCTTACCGGTAAAGACGGAGGAAAACTTGCTCATCACTGTGATGTTGAAATCAGGGCCCCGTACTCTAAATACTCTGACCGCACGCAGGAAATACACATAAAAGTAATACATTGCCTGATACAGTATATTGAATCGCATATGATATGAAAACCAGGATTTACCCGGTTTTTTTACTGGTATTAATTACAACCGCAGGTTGTTTCGAAGATACTATTGAAAATATTTCAGATTCAGTGCTGATCAATTCATCTTACTCATTACCTGTTGGTGAAGTTACCTACCAGGTAAATGATTATTTTGAAGCACTCGGATCATTCAATATCCCGTGGCCGGATTCTGTTGCATACAACGATATTGTTTATCCAAATTATACCGATATTGTTGAAAAAACCGATATCAAGCAGTTTGATTTTGCAAATCTTGGAGGTAATATTGAAAAAATAAAATCCATTACTTTAAGGATAATAATTGAGAATGGTTATCCGACGGAAGCCCGCGCACAGGTTTATTTCACAAATTACTTTTCGTTGTACGATCCATTGTTCCCGGCGGGCGTTGAAACAATACCTCCGGCAACAGTTGATCAAAACGGGATTGTAACCCAGCCCTATACTGTAATAAAAGATATTCTTTTGGACGAGTATATGCTGGAAAACCTCACAGGCTACACCAATATTGAAATAATCGGTCAGGTTGCCACTAAAAAACCTGATACCAGGATTGTAAAGTTCTATACTGATTATAAACTGAAAATCCACATAGGGTTACGTGCTGAACTGGAGTTTAACCTGAACGAGTTATAACCATTTGCAGAAGATATGCAGCTTAGAGATATTATCAGCAAGCTTTTAATTATTGCATTGCTTAAATTTTTCTCCCCTCTTGCCGCACAGCAAGACCATACCCTCTTCTTTTTGCACCATGTACCGCAAACAAATTTTCTAAACCCTGCATTGCAACCCGAGTGTAAAGTTTTCGCGGGTCTCCCGTTGATCTCTTCGGTGCACGCAAATATCGCCAATAGCGGGTTTACCTTTAACCAACTTTTTGAAAATGAAAATAATGGTGAATACTCTTTTGATGCCACCTCAGTTCATCATAAACTCGGAAGGGTAAATTATTTAAGTACAGAACTATACCTGTCACTGTTTTCTTTTGGTATAAAAGTAAAAGACAGATTTTACCTCACTTTCAACATTCGCGAAAGAAACGACCTGAACCTGTTTTATACTAAAGATTTATTCTCACTGGCTTACAAGGGAAATACACAATTTGAAGGTAAAAATGTGGGATTGAATAATAACGGGTTGAATTTTAATCATTTCAGGGAATTCAGCATTGGTGCTTCAAAAATTGTTGATGATTACAATACCTTTGGTGTAAGGGCAAAACTCTTGTTCGGTAAACTTAATTTTAAAACCACACGTGACAATGTGAGTCTTTTTACTGAAGAAAACACTTTCAGGCTTTTGTTTGAAAGCGATGCGAGATTCGACGGTTCTCTGCCGGCAAGCCTTGTTTATGAAGATGACGGAACCATCAGGCCCGACGGGGAGTATTATTATACCACAGCAAATGACCTTGTATTCAACAGAAAAAACCCGGGATTTGCTTTTGATGCCGGTTTTGTGCACCGGTATACCGAAGAAACAGTTCTTTTCGGAAGTATACTCGATCTCGGGTTCATTTATTATGGTTCAAACCTAACCAATTATGGCCTAAAGGGTGCTTATGCATACAACGGCCCCCTGGGCGATACCATTATTACAGAAAACTATCTGTACGACCTGTTTGACAGGGTTAATGACACCATGGAGGTAACCCTCAAAAGGGATCCGTACCTGTTTTTTTTATCGCCGCGGGTATATATGGGAGGTTCTCATCAGCTTAAGAATAATCTTTCGGTTGGTGCTTTGCTTTCGACAAAGCTCATGAAGCAAAAAATACAGACAGGTTTTACGCTTTCTGCCACCTGGAGGCCGAAAAACTGGTTTTCGGGCACACTTAGCTGGTCATATCTACACCGGAGCATCAACAACATAGGGGCCGGTTTGGTGCTTGTCAGAAGCCCGGTTCAGTTTTATGCGGTGAGCGACAATGTTGCCGGGTTTATCTGGCCCCAGAGCACACGCAACCTTAACCTGCGGTTTGGCCTTAATATTATTGCAGGTTGCCGCAGCCATTCAGACATCAATCGTTGTGGTTGTCAATGGCTTAAAAAGGAAGAGGAGCGAAAGGAGCGAAAGCGCAAATTGATCAAAAAATAAAGAATATACTATTTGTCTTATCCCCTAATCGCTTTTACAAACCTTGTTATTTTCTCTTTAAGGCTTCCTTCACCATCAAGCGCTTTAATAAAAGCGCTGCCAATAATAACACCCTGGGCATATTTGCACGCATGTGCATAAGTTTTGTGGTTAGAGATACCGAAACCAATCAGCTTCGGGTTTTTCAGGCCCATATCACGTAAACGGACAAAATAATCCTCCTGTTCTTTGGATATTGATCCCCGGATACCGGTTGTTGATGAGGAAGACACCATATAAACAAAGCCATTGCTTGCTTCATCTATCATTTTAATGCGCCTTTCGCTTGTTTGTGGTGAGATTAAGAATATATTATGAAGATTAAAGCGGTCAAAAACCTGTTTATACTCCTGCATATAAACATCAAACGGCAGATCAGGCAAAATAATCCCGTCAATACCGGTTTCGTGGCACTTTTCAGAAAATCTACCGATTCCATACTGCATCACCGGATTGATATAGCCCATCATAACAAGAGGAATGTTTACCTCAGCGCGGATATCTTTTAGTTGCTCAAAAAGCAGTCTCAGGCTCATGCCGTTTTTCAGCGCTTTATCGTTACTTTTTTGTATCACGGGCCCGTCAGCCATAGGATCGCTGAAAGGTATTCCTATCTCAACCAGATCGGCGCCGCTTTCGGCCAACTGTTTAATAATCTCGCGGGTATCATTAACCCCGGGGTATCCTGCTGTAAAATAAACTGATAATATCTCCTGCTTTTTATTTTCAAATAATTTATTGATCCTGTTCATGGTATGAAAGGTTTAAATAAACGAATCCAAATATTTCATATAGGTAGCCAAGTCTTTATCTCCTCTGCCTGAAAGGTTTACAACCACCACATCGTCGGGTTTGAATTTTATTTTATTGAGTAATGCCAGGGCATGCGCCGATTCGAGCGCGGGAATGATTCCATCGGTACGGGTAAGCTGAAATGCTGCTTTTAAGGCCTCATCATCGGTAGCATGGTCGAAAATTACCCTGCCGGTTTTGAAGAGAAAGCTGTGCATTGGCCCTATACCGGGGTAATCGAGGCCTGCAGAGATAGAGTATGGTTCAATTACCTGGCCGTCTTCATCCTGCATCAGCATGGTGCGGCTGCCATGTAACACTCCCGGCCTGCCAAGCACCATCGTAGCTGCCGATTCGCCGGAATCAACACCTTTACCGCTGGCTTCCACAGCAATAAGTTTTACTTTGGGTTTATCCAGGTAATGGTAAAACGATCCTGCTGCATTACTGCCGCCGCCGACACAGGCTATGATATAGTCAGGTTCCTCTTTTCCCGTATGTTCTTTCAACTGCCATTTCATCTCTTCACTGATCACAGCCTGCAGCCTGGTTACCATATCGGGGTATGGGTGGGGACCGACTACCGAACCAATAATGTAATGCGTATCCACCGGGTTGTTGATCCAGTCGCGTATGGCTTCATTGGTTGCATCTTTCAATGTCATGTTACCGCTGTATACAGGCACCACTTCTGCTCCAAGCATCTTCATGCGAAGCACGTTTGGCTGCTGCCGTTCAACATCGAGTTTCCCCATATATACCACACATTTAAGGCCTTTCAGGGCACAAACCGTGGCAGTGGCCACACCATGCTGGCCGGCGCCGGTTTCAGCTATTATCCTGGTCTTTCCAAGCCGCTGTGCAATAAGTATCTGCCCGATGGTGTTGTTGATCTTATGGGCACCGGTATGTGCAAGGTCTTCACGCTTGAGGAAAATATTGGTGTTGTATAATCCCGACAACCTTGCAGAACGATACAGCGGGGTTGGTCTGCCTGCATAGTCTTTCAGTAACAGGCGTAACTCATCCTGAAAAGATTTGTCTGCCAGAATTTTCAGATACTGCTCCCTCAACTCTTTTATATTCGGGTACATCATCTCGGGAATAAAGGCGCCGCCAAATTCACCGTAAAATCCGCTTTCATCAACATTAAAATTCATAATTAGTTATGCTTAATTTTTGTAATAAATTCCTTAATCATATCAATATTTTTAATCCCCGGCTGCAGTTCAAACCTGCTGTTGATGTCCAGGGCATGGATATTCAGATTTTTTATCCGGGTAATCTTCTCTGCATCATCAATTCCCAGGCCACCACTAAGAAAAAACGGCTTTGGAAGCTGGTACTTTTCGAGCAGGCCCCAGTTGAACTTTTCGCCTGATCCTCCAAACAATGGAGTTTTGGTGTCGAAAAGAAAATAGCTGCAATTATCTGCATAGTCTTCAAGTATATTAAAGTCAAAATCTTCATCTATGCTGAACGACTTTATTACCCCTGTTCCCTCCCCATAGAATTTCCTGCAGTAATCAGGTGTTTCGGTACCGTGAAGCTGAACAAAATCAAGTCCGTATTTAACTATTCGGGATGAAACATAATAAGCATCTGCATCAACAAACACACCAACCTTTCTGATAGAGGCCGGGACCATTGCAGTTATATCCGGGTTGAATTCTTCTCCGACAAAACGGGACGATTTTGAATAGAAAATAAACCCGATATAATCAGGTCCGAGGCCAATTAACTGTTCCAGGTTTTTCCTATCGCGCATTCCGCACACTTTTAGTTTGAGCATTCTTTGTTCAAAATTTATCATTCCTTGTTCGAAATTCAATGTTACAATCTACTTTTGGTTCACTTCAATTCCAGGAGAAATTCTCTGAAAGCCCTTGCAGGATCTTTTTCTTTCATAAAATTCTCACCGATGAGAAAGCCATCATAACCGCAATCTGTGAGTTTTCTGACAGCATCCTGTTTGCTGATCCCGCTTTCAGAGATTTTTAAGAACTCAGGCGGGATATGTTTTACTATTTCGAGGGATGTTGTGATGTCTACATTAAAAGTTTTAAGGTTGCGGTTGTTCACACCCACAATATCAATATACCCGTTGATCCGGTTGAGTTCGGCCGGTTCGTGGACTTCAAGGATGACCTGCAAACGGAGCTTCTTTGCCGACCGTGCAAGTTGCATTACCTCTTTTCCCGACAAACATGCAGCAATAAGTAAAATGGCATCGGCACCCATAGATTTGGCCTCAACCACCTGGTATTCATCAATTGTAAAGTCTTTGCGAAGGATTGGGACCGTGTTTGCTTCGCGCGCTTTCATTAAATCTGCTGTTGACCCGCCAAAATACTTTTCATCTGTAAGTACAGATAATCCGGCAGCCCCGGCATCGGCATAACCTTTTGTTATCTCTTCGGGTATGGCAAATTCATTGATCATGCCTTTTGACGGCGATTTGCGCTTAAACTCAGCGATTATTGATGTACTCCGCGTGTTTTTAAGGGCATGGGTCAGTGATACAACTTCTTTTTCGAAGTAATCCGATTGTTCAAGCACCCTGTATGGAGCAGTTGCTTTTTGTTCCTTCACCACTAAGCGTTTGTAGGCAACAATTTCGTCTAAAATGTTCATATTCTTTTTATTACTTTTTCCATAAAAACAGCATCCACACCATCGTGAAACTTGTCATATTTTAAAATTCTGTAACCTGCACTTTCATAAAGCCTGATATTATTTGTGCTTTTTGCCCCTGTTCCCAGCAAAAATTTTTCACTTTCGGTGAAGTATTTTTCAATTTCGAGTAACAAGGCTTTTCCAATTCCGCGTTTCTGAAAAAGCGGATGAACCATAAGCTTGTTTACCCAACAAGCAGCACCATCAAGGTTAGCCCTTACAGAACCAACTATGGCTGAACCTGCCAATGCCTTCAGAAATACTTTTGTCTGATATTCGGTTTCAATTTCTTCAGTAGTCTGGGTTAATGGTTGAATGTTTAAATTGTTATATAGTTGGGCCTCCTGTAAAAAGGCCTCTTTCTGCAATTGCAGAATTTCGGGTAAATCGCTTCTGGTGGCACGGGTAATTATCATTTGTCCTGTAATTTTATCAGGTTAAGAAATGCCTGCAGCGCTTTTTTACCCTCAAGTGATTCACGGGCCCTTGCAATGCACTCTTCAAAGCTTTTATCGCGAAAATAACAATGTAAGGCCATTGCGGCGTTGGCTATCACCACATCTTTTTGCTGTTGGGTGCCGTCTCCTTTAAGGATATCTTCAAATATACGGGCAGCTTCAGCTACCGTGTTGCCCCCGAACAGGTCTTCGTGCTTTACCTGCTTTAAGCCTATTAAACCCGGAGAAAGCAGTTCATCCTTCTGCAGCGAAATATACCTGAAATCACCTGTAAGGGATATTTCATCATAACCATCGAGGCTGTAAACAATAATATGGTGAATGCCGATGTGTTTATATACATCAGCATACAATTGTTGTATCTCCTGGTTGAATACCCCGACGAACTGATAGTTTGGTTTTGCAGGATTAACCAAAGGGCCCAGGATGTTAAAGAATGTTTTGACTTTCAGCGCTTTTCTTACCGGTGCTATATTTTTCATAGCCGGGTGAAAAAGCGGGGCATGCAGATAGCATATATTGGTATTTTCTATTTCGCGTTGCAGTTTAACCTGGCTGTTGCTGAACCTGTACCCGAAGTGTTCGAGCACATTGGAAGAGCCGCATGGTGAAGATATTGCGTAATTACCATGCTTCACCACTTTTGCCCCGGCCCCTGCAATTACAAATGCTGATAACGTAGATATATTAAAAGTATTTTTTTCATCGCCGCCTGTGCCGCAAACATCAATCAGGTCTTTTTCCTGCAGATTTACCTGGACAGCAAGGTCGAGCATGGCATCCCTGAACCCTGCCAGTTCCTGTGGCAGTAATTTACGCATATTGAATACGGTGAGAAAAGCTGCCATTTCGGCTTCACTGTATGTGCCGCCGGCCAATTTTAAGAGGCTTTCCCTGGCTTCATCGCGTGTAAGGGAATTGCCTGCAAACAGGTAGTTTAATGTGTCTTTCATATTTATCAGGTTTTAATTCTTTGTATCCCTGGCCCTTATTATCATTTTCTTCATCCTCCAGGTGATAGACGATTTTTCTGTTTTGTTTATACTTGTTTTAAGCAGGTATTGCGAGATGCAATTTATTTCAGACGGGCATAACCGGTCTTTAACCCAGGGTTCGTCTTTCCATACTGAAATTGTATTGGGATAAAACCATTCTGCCGCCTGCGAGTCTTTTACCGGTAACAATGAGCTAACATTTTTAAAAATATTCAACCCGTCAAGCTCTTCGTTAAGCTTTTTGCCAATATATAAATCAGCTCCCTGTGACTTGATCAGCCCGTCACTTACAGACAGGTAATCTTTAAAAAATTTATTGTCTGTATAAATATCCTCCAGCTCATCAATAACAATATATCCGGAAGGGTTTAGCGATGCTGTCCAGTCTTCAACAAGCTGTCTGATATTTTTTAAATGAGAAAGCAGGAACCTGAAATAAACCAGGTCAGTCTTAACCGGAAGGTTGGTATCCCTTACATCATGATAAATAAAGGTATAAGCTGTGAAGTTTTGTCTTGCTGCATCCAGAAAGTTTTCAGAAATATCCAAACCGGTAACATAACGGGCATTTGTTGCATGGGCCAGCATATCGGTGGTATAGCCAGGGCCGCAGCCCAGGTCGGCCACCGATGTAATGGTGGTATGCACATGTTCACGGATAAACGATGCCGCAAGCGGATTAAAAAAGGCCGCGATCCTTTTCAGGCGCTCGTTTGCAGTAATGGTATCACCAAATGTATAGCGTGTTTCTTTCATATTTTCAGCCAGTTTTCAATAATTTTCATTCCATGTTCAGTAAGCACCGATTCGGGATGATACTGTACGCCGTTGATATCATAAGTTTTATGACTGATCCCCATAATAATGCCGTCTTCGTCTTCAGATGTAATGGTAAAACAGTCGGGCAGCCCTTCCCTGGCAACCACCCACGAATGATACCTGCCGGCATTAAAACCTGAAGGGATACCGGCATGCAACGGGTTGTTTTTGTCGAGCAGTTTTATTTTTGTTGCTACCCCGTGATACACCCTTTCAAGATTATTCAGTTTCCCTCCAAAAGCTTCACCTATTGCCTGATGTCCGAGACATACACCCAGGATGCTCTTTACCGGGGCATAATTCTTAATGAGGTCGAGACAGATGCCTGCTTCAACTGGGATGCCCGGGCCGGGTGAAAGTAAAATTTTATCATACCTGCCAACTTCGTTAAGCGAAATTTCATCGTTCCTGAATACATCCATCTTATCATCTGTAAGGCTGCGGATGTAATGTACCAGGTTGTATGTAAATGAATCGTAATTGTCAATCACCAAAATGCGTTTCATATTTTTAAAATTTAAATGTTATAGTTGTTGGGCGAGGTCAATGGCTTTTTTTAAGGCGCCAAGTTTGTTGTTTACCTCCTGCAGTTCGCTTTCCTCTTTAGAGTCTGCCACAATTCCGGCACCTGCCTGGTAAAAGAGGGCATTGCCCTTGCTCAGGAATGTTCGTATCATTATGGCGTGGTTAAATGTGCCATCGAAGTCAATATAGCCGATAGCACCGCCATAGTAACCCCTGGACTGGTTTTCATATTTATCGAGCAATTCCATTGCTTTGAATTTAGGGGCCCCTGAAAGTGTGCCGGCAGGAAACGTGGCAGTCATCATGTCTATACAGTTTGAACCGGGATGCAATTTTCCCGAAACTGTTGATACCATATGAATTACATGTGAATAAAACTGTATTTCACGGTAACTTTCCACTTTAATATCGGTTCCGTATCGGCTAAGATCGTTACGGGCAAGGTCAACCAGCATAATGTGCTCTGAGTTTTCTTTGGGGTCTTTGGCAAGTTTTTCGGCGGATTCTTTATCTTTTTCATCGTCACCGGTCCGCTTAAAAGTACCGGCAATCGGATTGATAAATGCCCTTCCGTTTTTTACTTTTAGCTGTGCTTCGGGTGAAGAACCAAAAATACGGTAGTCGCCGAAATCGAAATAGAAAAGATATGGTGAGGGATTGATTGACCTTAAGGCCCTGTAGAGATTAAAATCGTCACCTTCAAAATGTTGTGAATACTGCCTTGACATTACAATCTGGAAAACATCTCCACGGTAGCAATGGTGTTTTCCCATTTTTACCATCTCCATAAATGCTTCATCGGTAACATTGCTCACTTCGTTGTTGAGCGACCTGAAACTGCGTGTCTGGATATTCATGTTGTAGAGCAGCAGTTCGAGTTTCTCTATCTGACTTTCACTCTCATCGAATTTATTTTCAATGATATACATTACATTTTGAAAGTGGTTGATTGCAATAATATACCTGAAAATGCCATACCTGAGGTCGGGTATTTTATAATTTTCCTTCTGCGGTGCTTTAAACCGGATTGACTCGAAATATTGTACAGCATCGTATGTTGAATACCCAAACAGCCCGTTTACCGGGGGCTTGCCATTTTCGAGCTGTTTAAATTTTGAGATGAAAGTGTTGAACGACCGGTTGAAATTTATTTGTTTACTTAAATCATATTCATTACAGGCACCATCGGGGTACTCTTCCTTTACATGCCAGTTATCAAGGGTGTAAGAAGCTTTTGGTTCGATGCATACAAACGAATAACTGTTTTCGTTGCCCCTGTAATCAGAGCTTTCGAGCAGAAGTGATTTGGGGTAAAGATCCCTGATCTTCATATAAATGCTTACAGGTGTGATGGTATCTGAAAGCACTTTTTTCACCCTTGTTTTAAATTTATAAATTTCCATCGTTACAGTATTTAAATTTTTTAAACTAAAAACGGCCTACCGTGAGTACGATAGGCCGTTTATTATATCTTGATGGCATACAATAATAGCATGGTCTCACGGTTTTCGGAGAAAGCTGTGCCACCACCACCATATTGTATACATTATCCTGTTCATTGTATATTTATGTTCTGCAAATATATTTCTCAAATTTTAAAAAACAAGCTTTTCAAATAAAAATAAATAAAAATATTTTTTAATTATCTGTAAATATGTTTGTTATGCTACTTTAAGCCGTTTGATATTTACTTTTTCGAGTTTTTCTTCGGCATATTTTTTGGTTACAACCATTTTATCGGTGCCACCGGAAGGCAGTTCAAACATGGCATCTATCATGATGTGTTCACAGATGGAACGCAGTCCGCGTGCCCCAAGTTTAAATTCTATTGCCTTATCTACAATATATTCAAGTACCTCTTTTTCGAACTCAAGTTCAATAGCATCAATCTTGAACAATTTGATGTATTGTTTAATAATGGCATTTTTTGGTTCGGTGAGAATATTTCGCAATGCCGTACGGTCAAGCGGGTGCAGGTAAGTAAGCACGGGCAGCCTGCCGATAATTTCGGGTATCAGGCCAAAAGCCTTCAGGTCCTGGGGGGCAATATACTGAAGCAGGTTATCACGCTCAATTTTTGAGGTGTTTCTTGCAGCGGTATAACCTACAATTTTGGTATTAAGGCGCAGCGCTATTTTTTTATCTATACCGTCAAATGCCCCACCACAAATAAAAAGGATGTTCTTGGTATTCACGGGGATCATCTTCTGGTCTGGGTGTTTCCGGCCTCCCTGCGGGGGAACGTTCACAACAGACCCTTCGAGCAGTTTGAGCAAACCCTGTTGAACACCTTCACCTGAAACATCGCGTGTTATTGAAGGATTATCACCTTTACGGGCAATCTTGTCTATCTCGTCAATAAATACAATACCTTTTTCGGCTGCTTCCACATTGTAATCTGCAACCTGAAGGAGCCTTGTGAGGATGCTTTCAATATCTTCGCCCACATACCCTGCTTCGGTCAAAACAGTGGCGTCAACAATGGTGAAAGGCACATGCAGCAGTTTTGCTATGGTGCGGGCCAACAACGTTTTACCTGTACCTGTTTCGCCGACAAGAATAATATTTGATTTTTCAATCTCGACATCGTCTTCGTCCCTGCGTGAAGTCTGCATCAATCTTTTATAGTGGTTGTAAACAGCCACCGAAATAAACTTTTTAGCTTCTTCCTGTCCGATGACATACAGATCGAGGAATTTTTTAATTTCTACCGGTTTTAAAAGCTTGATAGAATTAACATCAAATTCATTGTTTTTTTTCAGTTCTTCCTGAACGATTTCGTAGGCTTGTTCAATACAGCTATCGCAGATATGTCCGGATATACCTGCAATTAAAAGATTGGTGTCTTTTTTATCCCTGCCGCAGAACGAGCATTTGTCCATTGAATAAGCCAATTTTCTTTAATTACGTTTTAAAATTGCAAAAAGATACAATAATGTCCCAAATAATTTGTGAACATCTATTTTTTTACCGGTCTTTCAAGCACTTCATCAATCATGCCATACTCCTTTGCCTCTTTGGCGGTCATCCAGTAATCGCGGTCGGAGTCTTTTTCAACCTTTTCAACAGGGTTACCGGAATGTTCTGCAATAATTGCATACAATTCAGTCCTGAGCTTTAGAATTTCCCTTGCAGTAATTTCAATATCTGCAGCCTGGCCCTGGGCCCCGCCCATAGGCTGGTGTATCATAATGCGCGAATGTTTGAGCGCCGAACGTTTTCCTTTCTTGCCTGCACACAGCAGCACTGCCCCCATTGAGGCTGCCATACCGGTACATATGGTGGCAACATCACAACTGATATACTGTATGGTATCGTAAATGCCTAACCCGGCATGTACAGCGCCTCCCGGGGTGTTAAAATAAATCTGTATATCTTTTCCCGGGTCGGCAGAATCAAGGTAAAGCAATTGGGCCTGGATGATATTGGCCACATAATCATCAATCGGTAATCCAAGAAATATTATCCTGTCCATCATCAGCCTTGAGAATACATCCATCTGGGCAATATTCAGTTGCCGTTCCTCAATGATGGTCGGTGAAATATAACTTGATACTACCGAAGAATAACTGTCGAGGGTAATACTGCTTATACCTTTGTGCTTTACGGCATATTTTCTGAAATCGTCTGCTAAACTCATAATCTGTTTTCTACGAAGTTATGGATGTATAAACTATTTTTCAAGCAATTTGTTGAATTTTTCAGATGAAATCTCTTTCTCTTCAATTTTGGCAGTATTCTTAATAAAATCTATGATTTTATCTTCAAAAATCCTTTCGGCCATTTTCCTGCGTTCTTCATCTTTCTTGAGTATTTCCTGGGCATAGCCTGCCAGTTGGTCTTCAGGGAAATCTGAAATACCATAGTACTGGGCGAATTGCATCCTGGTAAAATTTTTGGCGTAATCAAGCAACTCATCTTCTGTTACTTTGAGATTGTTTTCTTTGCCAATCTTATCCTTAATCAACTGCCATTTCAGGTCTTCAAGAAAATGGTTAAAATCCTTTTCAATTTGTTCGGGGGTGAATTTATCTTTGTTTACCTGCACAAGCCAGCGTTTAAGAAATTCCTGCGGCAGGTCTTTTTTAAATTTCGAAAGGTAGTATTCTCTTGCATCCATCCTGAATTTATATTCAGCATCATGGTTGAAGTCAGATTTAATGATCTGGTCAAGTTTGTCATGATATTCTTCGGTTGTTTTAATGGCGTCTTTTCCGAACAATTTGTCATAAAAATCCTGGTTGACTTCTGCTTTTTGAAATTCCAATACCGATTTAACCTTCAGTTTAAACTCACCATTGATAAGTTCAATTTCACTGGTATTAACTTTCAGCAACGATGCAAGGTCTATGTTGTTCGGATATGCTTTCTTGAGGTTTATTTGTATTTCGTCGTCTTTTTTCAGGCCAAGGAGGCTTTTGAGAATCTTATCGTCTTTGATGACCTGCAGTGAAAGTGAAGCGTCTTCTACACTGATGCCTTCCCCGACAACATTTCCTTCTTTGTCAACCTGTGTGAGGTCGGCTTTGATCAGTGATTTTTCACCTGCCGATCCGGCATCTTCAAAATTGCCAAGCCGTGAGGTATATTTATCCGTGTATTCATCCCTTATTTTGTCATCAATTTTGATTTTGTACAGGGCAAATTTATCTTTGGGTGACACGGTGATGTCACATTCAGGGGCCAGGCCGACATCAATTACAAATTCAAAAGAAGTATCATGGTCCCAGTCGAAATTTTTCTGGCGTGATTCATTTGGAAGCGGTTCGCCAAGAACATTAAGTTTTTCGTCTACGATGTATTTTGTCAACGATTCGTTGAGAATATTGTTTACTTCTTCAACAAGCACTGGCTTGCGATATAATTTATTAACAAGCCCGAAAGGTACCTTGCCGGGACGAAAACCGTCAATCCTGGCTTTACGCCTGTAATCCCTGAGGGTATTGTTTACACGTTCTTCATAATCATCTTTGTCAATTACAATGCTGATAACCGAATTTAGTTCGTCTGTTTTTTCCCTGGTAATATTCATCAGATTTTTAATTTAATATTGCCTTATAATTTGAAAAGACCGTCAATACTGTCAATAATTCACTGAGAGTATTGCGGTCAAACAGCTGCGTATGAAGCGACTCCCCGATTCAGATTTTTTAAGTCATGCTTCACGGGAAAATCTATATCGGGGTAAACTTTTTAACTGCCAAAGCCTTAGCGACGGCAGTCTCATCCCTTTATCCTTTATCACTATTTACTGTTCATTATAATTACGTGCGGATGAAGGGACTCGAACCCCCAAGCCTTACGGCACTAGATCCTAAGTCTAGCGCGTCTGCCAATTCCGCCACATCCGCAGAATTTTTTGAGCTGCAAAATTACCATTTTTATTTTTAATACAACATATGAATACGAAAGTTTTTTTTGGGTACCAGTTTCATAGGTAATTTGCTTATTTTCATATTAAAGTGGAACTTAAATAAACAAATATTTCATTAAATTAGCACAGATTAAACATTTTTATTGCACCATAACTTTCATCGAAACTTCATCGCCTATATATATATTAAAAATGCCGAATAACCGTCTAAACAAACCGAAAAATGAAAATTTTTAACCTCACATCCTGGATTGCCGGTATTATAGCCGGAGTACTCGTATTACTTGCTTTTATCGCATTAATTTTCAAAGTGGAATTATTGGGTGTGCGACATGTTTATAACTATTTTCATGTTGCCAACAGCTTGTTGTTAATAGCTATCCTTTGTTCAATAAGATATTATAAAAGCACAGAAAAATAATATTTTGCTGAACCGGATGAACAGCCGCCTGCAAAAGGCAGGGGGGTATGCCTGTGGTTAAAGGGCCGCCTGGGCATATTTAAATGAAATTTTGACCCTGTTTTTGTATCTGTGCAGGGGATGGTATTTATGTGTTCATTTTTGCGGTTGACACATTTCTTTTGTATAATCAGGTTCTAACCTTTAAATTAGGGTACAATCCTGCTTTCACATACGCAAAAAACATCTTTAAAAATGGGTGATCAAAAATGAGCCCGTTATCCTGAAAAAAATTATCAGAGTAATTATTAACTTTACCGCTTCTTAAAAAATATTCATAACCTGTACCGTACTCTTAACAAATATTTATAATATTTGGAAGATTTCAGGCGGGTAATTGAGATTTTTGGCTTTTTGGAAGTAAGTATTAAATAAAGTGAAATGGCACAGGATAGAATAAAATTAGGGATTACACAGGGAGATATCAACAGTATTAGCTATGAAGTAATTATTAAATCGCTCACCGACAGCAGGATTATGGACGAGTGCATACCTGTTGTCTATGGTTCACCAAAGGTGGCTGCATACCATAGAAAAGCATTGAATATTGATAATTTTAGCTTCAACAGCATAAAATATCCCGAAGAGGCCAACCCGAAAAGGGCCAATATTATAAACTGCCTTGACGATTCGGTGCGGGTTGAATTAGGTAAATCAACAACAATTGCCGGGGAATCATCATATATTGCCCTCGAAATGGCAACCACAGACCTGAAAGATAAGAAAATTGACGCCTTGGTTACAGGCCCCATCAACAAACACAATATCCAGTCGGATAAGTTTAGTTTCGCGGGCCATACCGAGTACCTTGAAGCAAAATTCCCCACCGACGGGGCATTAATGCTTATGGTCAGCCAGGTTATGAAAATAGGGGTTGTCACCGGGCATGTGCCATTTACCAAGGTTCATGAATACCTTACCAAAGATGTTATCCTGAATAAATTGCGGATTATGAACAAATCACTGATGCTTGATTTCATGATACGCAAACCGAGGATTGCAGTGCTTGGGTTAAATCCTCATGCGAGCGATAACGGCCTTATCGGCAACGAAGAAGCTGAAATAATCCTTCCCGCCATTGATGCCGCGAGGGAAAACAACATATTGGCATTCGGCCCTTTTCCTGCCGATGGTTTTTTTGGGGCCGGAACATTCACTAAATACGATGCTGTTCTCGCCATGTACCACGACCAGGGCCTTATACCGTTTAAAGCCCTAATGGCAGGGGGTGGGGTTAATTACACTGCCGGTCTCTCTATTGTGAGAACATCGCCGGCTCACGGGACATCATACGACCTTGCAGGAAAAAATGAAGCTTCGCCCGACTCTTTCAGGGAAGCCATATACCTTGCCTGCGATATATTCAGGAACAGGAAATTAAACAAAGAACTAACGGCTAATCCGCTCAAATCATATAACCTTACAGAATTGTAGCATCGCTTATATTTTCATAAACATAAAAAATACAGGAACTTACAACTATGTATGAGTATATAGAAGGTAAAATTGACGAAATCAATCCTGCGTATGTAATCCTTGAAAACAATGGCACAGGTTATTTCATCAGCATTTCATTAACCACTTACAGTCAGATACAATCAAAAAAGGATGCCAGGTTGTTGACCCATCTCGTAATCAGGGAAGATGCCCACCTGCTGTATGGTTTTTTTACCAGGACCGAGCGTGATGTGTTCCGCCAGCTTATTACCGTATCGGGTGTTGGTGCCAATACGGCCCGCATGATGCTGTCTTCTATGTCCCCGTCGGAGATACAGAAAGCCATTTTAACAGCCAACGTGGTACAATTAAAAAGTATTAAGGGTATTGGCTCCAAAACTGCAGAAAGGATAATTGTGGAACTGAGAGATAAAATAGGACATGAAGCAGGCGGTGAAGAATTATTTTTTGCCAAAGACAATAGAACCAGAGATGAAGCGTTATCTGCTTTAATAATGTTAGGTTTTCCCAAATCGGCTGTGGAAAAAGTTGTAAACAGATTAATCACAGAAAACAAAGACATTGTGGTAGAAGATTTGGTTAAAAAGGCTTTAAAATCCTTATAAGTTGGTTGTTCTTTGTGATGTAATATTAATTTAAACTAAGGTTCTGTTGAAAGGAAAAAAAATAATAAAAGGAATAGCATTTATCTCTACCCTGGCCTTGTTTTTTGCATCTTCTGTCATAAATAAGTCGGCCTATAATTCGTCTTTGGCGCAACCCACCGACACTACCCGCGCAGAAAAAATTGACCTTAAATATCCTTTTAAGGATGAGAACCGTTATTCCATCAGCGGGCAGGAGGCCACACCCCCTTTGTATTTCGACAATCCATCCAATGTGAAGTCTGCTGTAGAATACGATCCCGAAACCAACGAATATACTTATACAGAAAAAGTCGGGAGCCTTGATTTCCGGCGTCCTAATGTAATGTCATTTAAAGAGTTTCATGAATATGAAGCCGAAATGGCCAAACGTAAGTACTGGCTTGAAAAATCGCAGGAAGACAAGACTGGCAGGGAGCGCGGCCTGGCAGGGACTATAAAAATGGGCGAAACTTTCGATAAGGTTTTCGGTACCGATGCTATAAATATTGTGCCACAGGGTTCGGCAGAACTGATCTTCGGCTATAACATTTCGCGTATTGACAATCCTGCCCTATCAGAGAGAAACAGGCGCAATGGCGCTTTCACTTTCAAAGAGAAAATTCAGATGAACGTTACCGGTTCTATCGGCGACAAAATGGAGCTTGGAATAAATTACAATACCGAAGCAACCTTTGATTTTGAAAACAAGACCAAACTCGAATATGCAGGTAAGGAAGATGAAATTATTAAAAAAATTGAAGCAGGGAATATTACCCTGCCACTCACCGGTTCTTTAATTTCAGGGAGCCAGAGCCTTTTTGGCCTCAAAACCGAGCTCCAGTTTGGCAAGCTTACGGTGACCAATGTTTTCAGCCATCAACGCGGAGAATCATCGGTGATTGATGTGCAGGGCGGTGCCCAGGTAAACGAGTTTGAAGTAAATGTAGATGAGTACGATGCAAACAGGCATTTTTTTCTTTCACATTTTTTCCGCGAAAATTATAACGAATGGCTGGGTACACCCCCCTACATCTCTTCGGGTGTGCGCATCGAGCAGATCGAAGTCTGGGTTACCAACAAAACCAACAATTTTGACAGCGATAACCGTAATTTTGTCGCGTTTATGGATCTTGGGGAAAGTTATACGCTGGATGACGGAACGCTGATACAAAACTTCCAGGGGCCTGTTGATTTTATCCGTCCTGTAAACCAACCCGATTATCCTGTTTCTAACGATGCCAATGCCCTGTATGCAGAAATGGTGCAAAATTACCCCGGCATCAGGAGCATTAAAGACATTGCAACAACACTTACGCCACTGGAGGAAAGGTTTAACCTCAGGGGAGGCAATGAGTATGAAAAAGTTGAAAATGCAAGGAAGCTTTCAGAGCGTGAATATACGCTGAACAGGGAACTGGGCTATATCTCGCTGAATTCGGCCCTGCGTACTGACGAGGTACTGGCAGTGGCCTATGTGTATACATACCAGGGAAAAACTTACAGGGTTGGTGAAATTTCCACCGAAGGGGTGAGCGCGCCCAATGCCTTGGTCTTAAAGCTTATAAAAGGTACAAGCCTTACCCCTAAGCTTAAAACCTGGAACCTGATGATGAAGAATATCTATTCCATAAATGCATACCAGGTTAACCGCACCGACTTCAGACTTGATGTTTTGTACCGCAATGATGAAACAGGTGTGGCCATGAATTATATTAAAGAACCCGCTGCTTCACCTGCTTTTCATAATAAAATTCTTCTTAAAGTAATGGGGCTCGATACCCTCGACTCGCGAAACGAGCCGAACCCCGATGGCCAGTTCGATTATATAGAGGGAACAACCATCATCTCTTCAAGCGGAAAAATTATTTTTCCGCTGGTAGAACCTTTCGGAAAAGACCTGCGGAAAAAAATTACCGGAGGAAGCCAGGCAAGGGATATTAACAGCATTGCAGATAAATATGTCTTCGAAGAGCTTTATGACTCTACCCAGACCAAAGCCAGCCAGATAGCTGAAAAAAACAAGTTTTATATTGCGGGCACCTACCAATCGGCTTCAAGTTCGGAGATTCAACTGAATGCCATGAACATACCGCGCAATTCTGTTAAAGTATCTGCAGGGGGCATACAGCTTACCGAAGGCTCGGATTATACGGTAGATTACACGCTGGGAAGGGTAAAAATACTCAACCAGGGTTTGCTTGAATCGGGTACGCCGCTGAGGATATCACTTGAAAACAATGCCCTTTTCAACCTTCAGACCAAGACACTTGTTGGAACCCATATGGATTATAAGGTATCCGATAATTTTATTATGGGGGGCACACTGCTCAACCTTACCGAAAGACCGCTTACGCAGAAGGTAAATATGGGCGATGAACCCATTTCAAATACCATCTGGGGGCTGAACACTTCCTATCAGACCAAGTCGCAGTTTTTAACCGGACTAATAGATAAGCTTCCATTTTTAGAGACCAAGGAAGCCTCAAACATCTCACTCGATGCAGAGTTTGCGCATCTGATACCGGGCCAGGCCAAAGCCATTGGAAGGAATGGAAGGGCCTATATTGATGATTTTGAGGGGACTGAAACATCTATTGAACTAAAAACCATACCATCGTGGGTGCTGGCCAGTACCCCCAGGGAATTCAGGGAGGGGCAACTGATCAATGACATGTCCTATAATTATAACCGTGCAAGGCTTGCATGGTATATGGTTGATCCCTTGTTTAACCGTGATTATGCAAATACTCCCGATCTGCCTGATGAAGATAAAGATAACCACTTTACCCGCGAAATATATGAAACTGAAATTTACAGGGAAAAACAGAGTGGTACAGGCATCGAAAGCCCGCTCTCGGTATTTAACATCGCGTTTTACCCTAATGAAAAGGGTCCTTACAACTTTGATGTCAACCCGTCGCCATTTTCCAGCGGTATCAACAGCAATGGTACCCTCAGGGACCCTGAAACACGCTGGGGCGGTATTATGAGAGAAATACAGACCAGCGACTTTGAGAATTCCAATGTGGAATATATCGAATTCTGGCTGATGGACCCTTTTGTTTACGATTCAACAGCACCTTCAGGTTCACTGGGTGGCGACCTCTTCTTTAACCTTGGCGAGATTTCTGAAGATATACTCAGGGATTCACGGAAGACTTTTGAGAACGGCCTGCCGGCTTCAGAAGAAATAACCCTGGTTGATACCACGGTTTGGGGAAGGGTACCCAGGACACAATCGGTCGTGAATGAATTCAATACCGACCCTGAAACACGGCAATACCAAGATGTTGGACTCGACGGGTTGTCAAGTACCGATGAAGCTGATTTCTTTAGCTGGTACCTTGACGAGGTGGCAGGGGTTGTTGACCCGGCATCTCCCGAATATGAGCAGATAAGTCTTGACCCGTCAAGCGACGATTTTCATTACTACCTGGGTTCTGATTATGATGAACTTGGACTTGGTGTATTGGAAAGATATAAAAAATACAATGGTACCGATGGTAACTCGCCAGCCACCGAGCAGTCGGGCGGGGAATTTGCGGCAGCCAGCACCAAACCTTCTGCCGAAGATATTAACCGCGATAACACCCTCAATGAAACAGAAACTTACTACTCATACAGCACAAGTATAAGGCCCGAAGACCTTGAGGTAGGTAAAAACTATATTGTGGATAAAATCAGGGGCGAAGGCAAAGATGTAGACTGGTACCTCTTCAGGATACCGATAAGCGATTATAAATACCGGTATGGAAATATCGAAGATTTCAAATCAATAAGGTTTTTAAGGATGTACCTTAAAGACTTTAACAAGCCAGTGATTCTGAGGTTTGCAGAGCTTCAACTGATAAGGGGCGAATGGAGAAAATACCGCTTCGACATGTACGAAGGGGGGCCTGGCCTTGCCGGACAGGTCGAAGATGGCTCATTCGAGATTACTGCAGTAAACATCGAGGAGAACTCTGAAAAAACACCCGTTAATTATATCCTGCCCCCGGATATCAGCAGGGTCATTGACCCCAGCCAGCCGCAGCTTGCCGAACTTAACGAACAGTCAATGGTTTTCAGGGTTTATAACCTTGCAGATGGCGATGCGCGGGTAGCCTATAAAAATGTTGACCTCGACCTAAGACAGTACAAAAAACTCAAAATGTATGTCCATGCCGAGGCGCTTGCCAATGACCTTACATTAGACAGCACCGGTATTACAGCCTTTATCAGGATCGGGTCTGATTACCAGGACAACTATTTTGAATACGAAGTACCGCTCAGGATCACACCGGCCGGTGAATATACCAATGGTGATGAAAATGAACGCGATCGCTTAAGGGTATGGCCCGAGGCCAATAATTTCAATATTGACCTCGAGAAACTTGTTGCCCTGAGGGTGGAAAGGGATGAGATATCTTATGACAAGACCAGGATTTACCCTAAATTCGATAATATTAACAATCGCAACAAGATGAAGGTAAGGGGTACACCCAACCTGAGCAACATCAGGACTATAATGATTGGCGTCAGGAACCCCGGAGATGCCGATAACCAGTATCCCAACGACGGGTTGCCGAAAAGCGCTGAAATATGGTTCAACGAGCTTAGGCTGGAGGACTTTAACAATAAAGGCGGATGGGCCGCCAATGCACGCGTGCAGTTGCGCCTTGCCGACCTCGGCACACTGTCGGTGGCCGGAAGCACCATTCAGCCAGGTTTTGGGAGTATCGAACAAAAAGTTATGGAAAGAAAACATGAACAGCTTAACCAGTACGATATTTCCTCAAACCTCGAACTCGGTAAGTTTTTCCCTGAAAAAGCCAAGGTCTCAATCCCGGCTTTTGTAGGCGTTTCGAAATCAATTATTAATCCCGAATATGCACCCAAAGAGCCTGACAGGTTGCTCAAAGATGTTCTTGATAAAGCGGAAACAAAAGCAGAACGTGATGAGATTAAAAAAGTTTCGCAGGATATTACCGAACGTAAAAGCATAAATTTTACCAATGTAAGGGTTGCCAAAGAATTTAAAAAGCTAAAGCCCCTGTCGCCTGCCAATCTGTCTGTGAGCGCAGGATACAGCGACGTTAAATCGCATAGTTATAAGGTAGAGCGAAACGACCTTGTTAAATATCGTGCCGGCATCAATTACACATATGCAATGCGTCCGGTAAGCGTCATTCCCTTCAAGAAAACCAAGGGAATGAACTCACCTTACCTAAGGCTGATAAAAGATTTCAATTTCAGCCCCGTACCTTCGCAGTTCACATTCAGAACCGATATTGACAGGTATTACAACGAGATCAAACTGCGAAATGTGCTCGATAAAGACATAAGGATAGACTCATCGGTGAACAAAGATTTTACCTGGAACCGTTTTTATATGATGCAATGGCAGCTTACGAGGTCTATCAAGGTTGATTTTTCTGCCACCAACATTGCCAGGATTGATGAACCCACTGGTGCCTATGATCTGTTCCGTGAAGGTAATAACCAGTACTGGAAAGACTCTGTGTGGCGAAGTATCAGAAATTTCGGGACAAACAACAGCTATAACCATACTTTTAATGCATCATACACCCTCCCGATAAACAAAATACCATTGCTCAACTGGATATCTTCATCGGTAAGCTATAGCGGTAAATTTTTCTGGGACAGGGGGCCTGTTTATGAGGGAGGTTACACCCTGGGCCATACCATCAGAAACGCCAATACCATGCAGTTTACCAACCAGTTGAACCTTATGAACCTGTACTATAAGGTTGGGTTCATTAAACGAATTGACGCCAAATACAAAGGGGCAAAAAAACCCGAATCGGAGAAGAAATATAAAACGGTAACCTTTTCAAGAAGAACATTCCTTAAAGCCGGTCAGCCAAAGAATATCGTCCATAAACTGGGTACAACCAAGTTAACTGTCACCGTGCTTGATGCCGATAATAAAGAGGTGGAAGTTGAAACGGAAATTGTCAACGAAAACAAAATTGCCATTACATCGGAAACCGATATTGCTGGTATTACGGTTAATATTGAAGGACAGATTGAAAAGGGTGAGAACCCGGTAATTTTTATTGCAGAAAACTCGGTAAGGTTTTTAACGGGTTTGAAATCGGTAACGATAAATTATTCAAGAAACGGGGGGACCAACCTGATGGGTTATAACAACGAGACCGATATGTTTGGTCTTACCTCCACATCTACAGGGCTTGCCCCGGGAATACCCTTTATCCTCGGCTGGCAGGATTCGAGTTTCGTAAAAAATGCTGCCCGCAACCAATGGCTGACTACCAACCCGGCTTTCAGCAATCCTTACTCCATGCAATTTACCGAAAACCTGAACCTTCAGGGTACTTTCGAGCCTTTCAGGGGTTTGCGTATTGATATTAAAGCACAAAGAATGTATTCGCAGAATATTAGCGAGTACTTCCTGCCCCCGGAATCTGCCGGTGGAAATTTCAGTTTCGCAAACCGTATTCAAAACGGTAATTTCATGATGTCTGTAATTACCATCGGTTCTGCATTCGAAAAACTTGAACTTGAAGATAACTTTAAATCGGAGTATTTTGAAAATTTTAAACGCTACCGGACTATCATTTCAGGAAGGCTCTACAATAAAAGGGTTCAGGAAAGTGGTATTGGTTACAGCGGTTCGGCTACTGCCATTATGAATTATGGTTATGCCGACGGGTACGGGCCTACCTCCGCCGAAGTGATCATTCCGGCATTTCTTGCTGCTTATACCGGCAAAGACCCGGGAAAAGTAACCCTTGAACCTTTTCCGGGATTCCTGAGCATGTTGCCGAACTGGTCGCTGAATTTCGACGGGCTGTCGCGTATCGGGTTCTTTAAAAGGTTTGCCAATTCTATTAACATAAGGCATACATACCAGTCTTCTTACAACATTGGCTCCTATACAACCTATACCGACCTGACCTTTGCCGAAGACGGAATTGCCTATATCAGGGATTTTAATAACAATTTCTATCCCGAATACCTGATCAATTCGGTTTCAATCACCGAGAAAATAAGCCCTTTAATCAATGTAAACATTACATGGAAAAATAACCTGCTTACACGTTTTGAAATCGGAAAATCACGAACACTGGCATTAGGGCTTGCAAACAACCAGGTTACCGATACCAGGAACGATGATTTGATCATCGGTTCGGGCTACAGGTTCAAAGAGGTGCCCCTTACCATTAACAACAGGACCGTGAAGAGCGATCTTAACCTGAGGGTTGACTTTTCCGTCCGCGACAATAAAACAGTGATCAGGCATCTTGCCGAAGATATTGAAGATGAGGCAGAACAGGTTACTGCCGGACAGAGGATCGTGAAAATAAATGTCACCGCCGATTATGCCCTCAGCCCGCGATTCAACCTGCAGTTTTTCTTCGACCGGACACTCAATAAACCTTACAGTTCAGGAACATTCCTTACCGTTGACACCAATATCGGTTTCAGCATAAAATTCTCGTTGCAATAACAGCATGTTGAAAAAACCTGATAAAAATTAACTTCAACTCCTTTGAAAAAAATGTATTTTTGTTCAACTGAAAACAAAAAAACATGAATATACCAAAAGATCTTCGGTTTACAAAAGACCATGAATGGATCAAACCAGACGGCGAAAATGCTGTTATAGGCATTACCGATTATGCACAGGGCGAACTTGGCGACATCGTATTTCTTGAAATAGAGACACAGGGTGAAGAGCTCGGGCAGGGTGAAGTATTCGGTACAGTGGAAGCTGTGAAAACTGTATCAGATCTTTTTATGCCTGTTGACGGTAAAGTAATTGAGGTCAATTCAAAACTCGAAGAAAAACCCGAACTGGTAAACAAAGACCCTTATGGCGAAGGCTGGCTGATAAAAATCAAAATGAAAGATGCAGAACACCTGAAATCGCTGCTTACGCCCGAAGATTACGAAAAGCTTATCAACGCTTAATATTAAAGCTTTTCAGCATTTGTATCATTGTTGGTGCCGAGGTCTTTTACAACCATCTGGATGGTTTTTTGGTTCCGCTGTTCCATAATCAGCTCTTTATTTTTCATTACACGGGCTATGGTATTCTCATCGTAATACCTGATGGTTATTAATTCCAGGCCTTCGGTAATTTTTACATCAAACTCTTTTTCAAGTTCGGCTTTTACAGGGTTGATCCTTGATGCATCGTTATTTACCAGCACCTTAAAACTCACAGCCGAATTTTGCATCAGGTTCATCCTGAGGCTGTGCCTGGCAAACGATCCAAAAATCTTTTCCAGGTTGTCTTCGGCAATAAACGAAAGATCGCGTGGGAAAAACTCAACCAATACCTGCCCAAGCTTAAAAATGAATGAAGGGATTAGTGTGTCATAACTATCATCACCTATGATAGTACCCTGGAGGTCTGGTTCAACAAAAGACCTTACATGCAGCTTTATTTTTTTTCTTTGTAATGGCTGCACTGTTTTGGGATGGATCACGCTGGTACCGTAATAAGCCAGCTCAATGGCATCAATATACGATATTTTATCGAGTTTAACAGTGTTGTCAAAATATTTTGGATCGGCATTCAACACACCAGGGACATCTTTCCAGATTGTAACTTCCTTAAGGTCGAGAAAATAGGCGAGCACAGCAGCCGAAAAATCAGACCCTTCCCTTCCCAGTGTGGTGGAGAGGTTATTCAGTGTTGAACCAATAAATCCCTGGGTGATATATACTTTTGAATCTTTAAAATGGAATGCTTCCTTCACGAATTTTTCAGACATTTCGTAATTTACCTTTGCTTCGCGGTAATTATTATCTGTTTTAAGATACTTTCTTATATCCATCCATTTCACCTCCGGTTTTTCCGACTGAAGATAATGGGCCACAATTTTGGTGGACAGGAGTTCACCGTAACAAACAACCTGGTCGTATTCAAAATTATAATGCAGAGAAGGCTCTTCCTCAAGTTTTTCTTCGAGCCTGGCAAAAGTGTGGCCTATATCATTATAAACCTCCTCAGTGTTACCCGCAAACAGGCCGTCAATAATGGCATAGTGATAATCCTTGACAAACTGAAGGCTCTGCTGAAGCCGGGGATTGCGGTTAAAATAATCTTCGGTGACCTTTTCCAGTGCATTGGTCATTTTACCCATAGCCGAAATTACTATCAGCAAAGGTTCGTTGAACATTTTTACAATCTTTTCAAGGTTTTTTACAGCCTCTGCGCTTTTTATAGAGGCCCCGCCAAATTTGAATACTTTCATTGCCTGTCCGGTTGTCTTTTTTTTAGGATGAAAAGATAATACAATTCATGAAACCTGTGTTATGACAAACCGCATATTGCATTTATATTTAAGGAAATATTAACGTATGCCTTGATTGTTGTTGCATTTAAAAAGTAATTGAAATATTTGCCATATTCATTGATTTAGACTTAATTCTTAAACCATGCTACGTATTAATTAACCGCGATTTGTTTGAAAGCCTTCTGCATAAAGGCTGCTCATGCTAATTCATCGGTATTTGTTTCGATTTATAAAAAAAATGCCGAATTTTGCGCGGTTTCATTTTCATTAAAATCATATCTTAAGACAGTTCATTTGTGGCTTTAGAGGAATTAATCGGTAAAGCAGAAAAATACCCCCAATGTAATTCGTTGACCGAACAACTGAAATCTTCTGACAAACGATTTCATCTTAAAGGATTATCGGGTTCGGCAAAATCATTGTTTTCAGCGGCCATAATCCGGAATACCCGGAAACATCATCTTTTCATCCTTCCGGATAAGGAATCCGCGGCATACTATTACACCGACCTTCTCAACCTTCTGGGTGATGCAAATATCTGCTTTTTTCCTTCGTCTTATAAACGCTCAGTACGTTACCAACAGATAGACAATGCAAGCATTATTCTTCGCCACGAAGTGATGAATGCCATCGGTGAACTGAAAAAAAATACTGATCAATCAAACGGTAACCTGGTCATAGTTACTTATCCCGAAGCGCTGGTTGAGAAAGTAGTAACCCATCAAAAACTTTTAAAGAACACGCTTAAACTTGTAAAAGGTGAAAAAATTGGGATTGAATTTATAGAGGAGGTACTTCATGAATACCGGTTTCAAAGAACCGATTTTGTTTACGAGCCGGGGCAGTATGCCATTCGTGGAGGTATCGTTGACATCTATTCATTCGCCAGTAAAGAGCCTTTCCGTATAGATTTTTTTGGTGATGAAGTAGATTCAATCCGGTCATTCAATATCGAAACGCAGCTTTCGGAGCAGCATTTCGATCAGATTTCTATCCTCCCCGATGTTCAGAAGTTTTCTATCAATGATGTTAAAGAATCTTTCCTTGATTTTATTCCGTCTGATACCCTGGTATGGATAACAGATACAAGGTTTGTTTCGGATACCCTCGGCGAAATTTATGAAAACACCGATAAGCAAAGGATTACCGAAGATAATATCACATGGGAAAAAGAACTTAACCTAATTACCGGCCACTATTTTATTGAATGCCTCAACCGTTTCAAAACCATAGAAAGCGGCGCGCGGCCTTTTTATACCCCCGATAAGGAATTCGTTTTCAATTCATTTTTGCAGCCGGCTTTCAATAAGAATTTTAATCTGCTGGCAAATAACATGATAGAATTCCAGAAAGAAGGTTATTCATGTTATATACTTTCAGAAAGTGAAAAACAGATAGACCGCTTGAAGTCTATCTTTCATGAGATTAACAGTGAAATACAATTTATCCCTTGTACCCGCACACTTCACGATGGATTTGCCGACCATGAACTGAAAATCTGCTGTTATACCGACCACCAGATATTTGAGCGTTACCATAAATACAGGCTGAATACCGAATTTATAAACAAAGCTGCCTTAACGCTTAAAGAGCTTACCAGCCTGCATCCGGGAGACTATGTAGTGCATATTGACCATGGTATCGGGCGGTTCGGCGGCCTCGAAAAAATTGAGGTCAACGGAAAAATGCAGGAAGCCATCAGGCTTATTTACCAGGATAAAGACACGTTGTATGTAAGTATCCATTCGCTTCACAGAATTTCGAAATACAAGGGGAAAGACGAAGCGCCCCCAAAAATATATAAACTCGGGTCCGGGGCATGGCAAAAACTTAAGCAAGCCACCAAGAAGAAAATCAAAGACATAGCCAAAGATCTGATTGCGCTTTATGCAAAGCGGAAAACATTGGACGGTTTCAGGTATTCTCCCGACAGCTATCTGCAGAACGAACTGGAAGCATCGTTTATTTACGAAGATACACCTGACCAGCTTACCGCCACCAACGCCGTGAAGCAGGATATGGAATCGGCTTCGCCTATGGACAGGCTTGTGTGCGGAGATGTCGGCTTTGGTAAAACCGAGATAGCCGTGCGGGCTGCTTTCAAGGCAGCGGCCGACAACAAACAGGTTGCCATCCTGGTGCCAACCACCATCCTGGCACTTCAGCATTTCAACACCTTTAAAGACAGGTTAAAGGATTTTCCGTGTAATATTGACTACATTTCTCGTTTCAAAGCGGCAAAAGAGCAGAAGCAGATATTAACCCGTCTCAGGGAAGGCAAAACCGATATTATTATCGGCACACATAAACTGCTAGGAAAAGAAGTGCAGTTCAAAGACCTTGGCCTGCTGATTATTGATGAGGAACAGAAATTTGGGGTTGCGGCAAAAGAAAAACTAAGGGCGATGAGGGAGAATATTGATACGCTCACCCTCACGGCTACACCCATACCGCGCACATTGCAATTCTCGCTGATGGGTTCCCGCGACCTGTCAATTATCAATACCCCGCCACCGAACAGGTATCCCATTGCCACCGAACTGCACGTGTTTAACGAAGATATCATTGCCGAGGGCATAGAATTTGAAGTGAACCGAGGAGGTCAGGTATTTTTTATCCATAACCGGGTTCAGAACATTGAGGAAATAGAGCGGTTGATAAACAGGCTATGCCCTAAGATTAAGACCCTGGTGGCCCACGGACAAATGGAAGGCAGCAGGCTCGAAAGGATAATGCTCGATTTTATTAACGGAGATTATGATGTGCTGGTCTCCACAGCGATCATCGAATCGGGCCTTGATATCCCCAATGCCAACACCATATTCATTAACAATGCACACCATTTCGGTCTGAGCGACCTTCACCAGTTGCGCGGAAGGGTGGGGAGGTCGAATAAAAAGGCGGTATGTTATCTTCTGGCCCCGCCGTTAAGTTTACTTACCCCGGAAGCAAGAAGGCGGCTTAAGGCTATTGAGGAGTTTTCAGGACTTGGCAGCGGGATGAATATTGCCCTTCAGGACCTTGATATCAGGGGTGCCGGAAATCTTTTAGGTGCGGAGCAAAGCGGGTTTATTGCCGATATCGGGTTTGAAGTATACAACCGGATACTTAATGAAGCAATACGGGAACTCAGGGAAACAGAGTACCCGGGGCTATTTGATACGGCTGAACAGGTTGTAAACGGACAAAAAATACCCGAAAAATATGTTGAAGAGTGCCAGGTTGATACCGATCTCGAACTGTTATTTCCCGATGAATACATCTCCAATGTTTCTGAAAGGTTAAACCTCTATCGCGAACTCGATAATGTTGAAACAGAAGAAAAGCTTACCGAATTTCAAACACATCTTGAAGACAGGTTTGGAAAACTTCCCGGGGCATCCATTGAATTGTTGTCGGTGGTCAGGCTCAGGTGGCTTGCCAGATCGCTCGGGATAGAAAAAATTGTATTACGTAAAGGTATTATGATCAATTACTTTGTTTCAAACCAACAGGCTTTATTTTACAAATCAACTACCTTTGCCAATATTCTTAATTATGTGCAGAAACAACCCGTGCTTTTTAAATTGAAGGAATCTAACAATAAACTTCAGCTTTCTGTAGATAAAATCAGATCGGTATACGATGCTATCGGCATTTTGACCAAACTGGCTGATGTGATTTAGTTAAAGTATTATAATGAGCCTGTTGTGATATTTTATACCTTTTTAACATTTTATCTGTCAACATATTTGAAGATATATTTATATTTACCCAATTTATGTGTGAAAATTTGAACCTGGTTGTTGATATAGGGAACACAAGAACAAAAGTTGCTGTTTTCAGTGATTCGGAGATGATAAAAAGCACAGTCTTTACAGGGCCCGTATTACCGGAAATTGAAAAACTTCTGCGGCAGGTTCCTGATATTCAAAACGCTATTGTTTCAAGTGTAAAAGATCATGACCATAAATCCGATAATTTCATAAAAGAAAATATTAAAGGCAGGTTTGTATTATTGGATAAGACTACGCCTGTACCCATCAAAAACAATTACCATAGCCCCGAAACACTTGGGAAAGACAGGTTGGCTGCCGTGGCCGGGGCAAAAGCCATGTACCCGGGCAGCAATATCCTTGTGGTTGATGCCGGTACCGCGGTAACCTTCGACTTTGTTAACACACAGGGGGAATACTGGGGTGGTAATATTTCACCCGGCCTTGAGATGCGGTTTAAAGCGCTTAATTTGTTTACAGATAAACTGCCGGCCTGTAAGGCAAAAGACCAATACCCTGATATGGGTTTTGATACCGAAACCGCGATTATCAGCGGGGTAATTAAGGGAATGATCTATGAGATGGAAGGGTATATTTCAATGTATGCAGAAAAATATAGCAATTTAAAAATTTTATTTACTGGAGGAGATGCTGATTTTTTTGTTAAAAACCTAAAAAAAACCATCTTTGTGGTTCAGAATTTAACATTGATAGGACTAAATTATATATTACTTTATAATGAGAAATTACGTTAATGCTTTTCTTTTTTCTTTCATGCTGGTTGCAGCCGGTGGTGTAAAGGCCCAGATTGCCATAAATTCGCCTTACACCCGGTTTGGCCTGGGTGAAATTTCCCTCATGGGATCGGGACTTAACAGGTCGTTGGGCGGTACATCAATCGGGCACAGGTTTGGCAACCAGATAAACTTTAATAACCCGGCAAGCTATTCTTCACAAGATACCATGTCGTTTATACTCGATTTCGGCCTGAACGGTGAAACACGCAGGCTGAGTTCAGCTTTTGAGAAGGTTAAACTTAATGATTTTAACATGGGCCACCTGGCTATTGCCTTCCCGGTTACAAAATGGTGGGCTGCAAGCATGGGTGTACACCCATACAGCCGCATTGGATACAACATGATGATTGAAGGTAATTTTAGCACTACTCAGGATATTTACCAGATATATTTTAAAGGCAACGGAAACCTTAACCGGTTTTTTGTCGGTACCGGACTTCGGTTTGGTAAACACATTGCTGTGGGTGCGAACATGTCGTACATTTTCGGGACCTATGAACGAAACAGGACAGTTATTGTGCCCCCAATAGGAAATGCCCAAACCCTTTATGTTAACCGTTCGGTCATAGGTGATGTGTTGTTTAATTTTGGTGCCCAGGCGTTTACCTCCGTCGGGGAAAATCACCAAATTGTTCTTGGGGCCACCCTTGATAATGAAACCGATCTTAAAGGAGAATATTCTTCTTATATCATCAACAGTTACACTGTGAATATTGACACCATGAAAATGGAGGAAGACCAGGAAGGTGCAGTTACCATACCGTTAAGGTTTGGAATTGGAGGTTCTTACGCATATAAAAATAAACTCTTTATAGCATTCGATTATATAAAACAAGACTGGACCAACGCGCGCTTTTTCGGCAACCCCGACTCGCTGGCCAGGTATACCTCCATGCGGTTTGGCATTCAGTATACCCCTGTTTCGTTATATGAAGTCAAGCGGGTGCCCTATTGGCAACGCATTAACATCAGGGCTGGCGGTTATTATAACCAGTCTTATCTTCAAATCAACGGTGAGCACCTTAAAGATTATGGCATAACTTTTGGTGTAGGTATACCCTGGAGGAATGAGAAAAACCTGCTGACAAAAACATCGTTCAATATTTCATATCAGTTGGGTTGGCAAGGTTCATTAGACAACGGGCTTGTAAAAGAATCTTACCAGGTTTTCTCAATAGGTTTTACATTATATGATTTTTGGTTTATTAAACGTAAGTACGATTAATTTTTTCACACGATGAATGCATTATTAAAAACACTTACCCTTTCATTTTTAGTTGCATTCCCTTATCTGGCAGATGCGCAGAAAGGTATTGAAGACGGTTCAACTTTCGGGCACGGCGAGGACAGCATTAATTGCCGGGCCAACCTGTCGTTGTATCGCGATTATATAAGACAGAGGGATTATGAGACAGCCATCAGGTTTTGGCGGCCTGCTTTCAGGGAATGTCCCGTTTCAACAAAAAACCTTTATATTGATGGGGTCAAAATCTATAAATATTTTATTGGAAAAGAAAAAAACGCGGAAAGCCTGTCTGCTTATATTGATTCCTTAATGTTGGTTTACGACCAGCGCATTCATTATTACCCCAACGATAAAGGCGACCAGCGCGGCAGGCAGGGCGTTGACCTTTTGCGTTACAGAAGGAACGACGATATAAAATATATACAGCAGGCTTACGGATACTTAAAGGAATCTATCAATCTTGAAAAGAAAAAGTGTTCTGAAGCCGTAATTGCCACCTATTTTACTTCATCCTTTACGCTTTTTGAGAACCAGCAGATTGATGAAAACACATTTATTGACGACTATATTCTTAGCAGCAGGAACCTGTTATTTAAGCTGAAAAAAATCCCGGCAAACAAAACGCTTAATGATATCAGGGCAGCACAGGACCTGAATTTTCAAAAAGCTGCTGTTGGTTGTGAAAACCTTCAAAACAAACTTGCCCCTATTTTTGAGGAAAACAAGCAGGATACCCTTAACCTCCAATTAATTACCAATGCTTTAAATTTAAAAGGTTGCACTGGCAGCAATCTTTTTTACGAGGCATCGGGAATCTATTATGAAATGGCGCCATCTGCCGAATCGGCAGCTCTCATGGGATCACTGGCTTATGAAAAAGGAGAGTATTCCGATGCAGTGGATTATTTTAAGCAAGCCGTGTCGCTTGAAACCGATACAGTCAAAAAAGCGGCTTACCTGCTCGGATTATCCAAGACCTACTATAAACAAAACCGCAAACCCGATGCCCGCCAGGGTGCTCTTGATGCTATTAAACTCCGGCCTTCATGGGGTGACCCATATATCTTAATCGGCCAGTTGTATGCTGAAAGCTCAGACGAGTGTTCATCACTTGCCTTGCCAAAATCAATATACTGGGTTGCAGTTGATAAGTTTTACAGGGCCAAACAGGTTGACCCTTCATGCACCGAACAGGCTGACAAACTTATAGTAACCTATTCACAATATTTTCCCAACAAAGAAGATGCTTTTTTTCAAAACATACATGAAGGCGCGACATATACGGTAAACTGCTGGATAAATGAAACCACAAAAGTCAGGTTTTAAGCGGTCATATTATAAAGTTATCAGGCCATTTTTACTTTTGGTGTCTGTCATCACAGGCACAATCATTCATTTGTCTTGCGAAAACGACATTGAAAAGATAAATGCCATAACTACCGATCTTAAATTGCCCCAGCAAACCGGCTATGATGTTGAGATTGCATTTACCGATTCGGGTATACTCAGATGGAAGCTTTATGCCCCCCAGATAGACAGGTATGCAGACAAAGACAACCCATACATGGAATTCCTGAAAGGCATACGGATAGAAGATTTTGACTCTGCCGGAAATATACAATCTTACCTTACAGCCAATTACGCTATTTATTACCAGAAGAAAGAGGTTGGCGAAGCAAAGAACAATGTAGTAGCCATTAACAAGGTCACGGGTGAACAGCTTTATACTGAGCATCTTATATGGGACCAAAAAGCTGAACTTTTGCACTCAAACACATTTTCGAAAATAATCAACGAACAGGGTATTCATACCGGTGAGAGAGGTTTTGAGGCAAAACAGGATATGTCAAGGTGGAAACTCATCGGGTCAAAAGGTACAGTAAAATTGAAGGATGAACAGGAAGATTAGTTATATTGTAGAAATAATGTGGCTGGTTATTGCCATGTTCTGTTTGTTGTTCGGTACACATAAAACCGTACAGGATGGGTTTTCCAACAGCTATGTGCTTTTTATCCTCTCAGCCGTTTCGTTTTTAATGTATTCAATAAGGCGGCACCTTCGTAAATCCCAAAAAAATTGAATAA
The DNA here is from genome assembly GCA_016936215.1 of Bacteroidales bacterium. Taxonomy (GTDB): domain Bacteria; phylum Bacteroidota; class Bacteroidia; order Bacteroidales; family UBA10428; genus JAFGPL01. The sequence goes on along the minus strand of JAFGPL010000029.1, from coordinate 8,662 downwards.
TTTTAAGGCTCCGAAATCTATTCTTTAATGAATTATTTAACTGTTATCCTGGTTTCATTGTTGTTATCTGCTTTCTTTTCAGGCATGGAAATTGCTTATATAGCTTCAAATAAGCTGCGCATTGAACTTGACAAGAAACAAGGCCTTTTAACTTCACGCATAATTTCCTTCCTGGTGCAAAAACCCGGAGAGTTTATTACTACCATGCTTGTTGGAAACAACCTTGCACTGGTTGTTTACGGACTTTATATGGCCCGCATCCTTGAACCGGGAATCGCTTATTTTGTATCGTCCGAAATTGCCATCCTTCTTATCCAGACCATAATTTCAACGCTGATTATACTCATTACCGCAGAATTCCTGCCAAAAGCACTGGTAAGGATCAATCCTAATTTCATATTGAATATTTTTTCGTTGCCTGTATTGTTTTTCTACACCATATTCTACCCGATTACTTTTATTGTAGTAGGTTTTGTAAATATTATCCTCAGGAAGCGGATAAAAGCGCTTTCTTCGGATGTGAAAAAAAACCCGGTCTTTAATAAAGTTGACCTGTACCACCTGATCTCTGAAATAAGCGAAAAAAACCAGGTTGAGAATTCAGATGCCGATGAACTGAAACTTTTTCAGAATGCGCTTGAGTTCTCGGGCATCAAGGTACGCGATTGTATGATTCCGCGTAACGAAATTGTTGCAATGGACATCAATACAGAGATTGAAACCCTTAAGCAGAAATTCATTGAGACCGGCTATTCAAAAATTCTTATTTACGAAACCAGTTTTGATAATTTTGTCGGTTACATCACATCTAAGTCGCTGTTTAATAACCCGAAAGAAATCAAACCACTGCTTATAAAAATTTCTTTCGTCCCCGAAACCATGGCCGCAAACAACCTGCTACACAGACTAATTAAAGAACAGAGAAGTATGGCGCTGGTGGTTGACGAATTCGGAGGCATATCGGGACTGGTTACCATCGAAGATATTATTGAAGAGATTATCGGGGACATTGAAGATGAACACGACAGTACCGGGTTAATAGAAAAAAAGATAAATGATGATGAATATATCTTTTCCGGCAGGCTCGAAATTGATTATATCAACGAGAAATACCATCTTGATATTCCTGAATCGGAAGAATACGACACGCTGGCCGGATATATATTTTTTCATTTCGAAAGTTTTCCCAAGTTGCATGAACGGATTGTTACCGGTAATATTGAATGCCGCATCATTAAAGTAAGCAAAACAAAAATTGAATTGGTGCAGCTTAAGGTTTTGAAAAATGGCCGCCATAAAACAAAAAAAACTGATTAGGCAGGCTGTCTTTTTGAACTTTGCAGCCTATTATTGTCCATCTTTTTAAAACATCCTTAATTTTTAGATTTAATACTTTTATAATTCAATAAATTGCTATATTCGTACCCTGAATTTTAGAACCGAAAAACTTGTTATTTATATGGCTACATTAGAGAAAATAAGAAACCGTGCAGGATTACTTGTTTCAATTATTATTGGATTGGCATTGCTGGCATTTGTCTTAGGCGATATGTTAAATTCAGGAGGATCAATGTTTAGCAAATCGCAATATGAAATTGCAAAGGTTGCCGGAAAATCCATTCCCTATAACGATTTCCAGGAGAAAATTGACAATTTCATTGAGATCAACAAAATACAGTCGGGCAGGTCAAACCTTGACGAAAGTACCCTTGACAACATTAGAAATGTGTCATGGGAGTATATGATCGAAGAATTAATTATGTCTGATGAATATGAAAAACTTGGTATTACCGTAACAGGTGATGAACTTATGGATATGATACAGGGCGAAAACCCCCATCCGATCATCAGGCAGGTTTTTTCCGATCCGCAGACAGGCATGCTCAATAAATCTTTTATGTTCGATTTTATTCAGCGTACATTACAGGAAGAGGACAGCGAACGTAAAAAATTCTGGTTTTATATCGAGGACGAAATTTTCAGGCAAAGAAGATTGGCAAAATATACCAACCTGATCAAAAAAGGCTTATATGTTAACTCATTACAGGCAAAGCGCAGAGGCGAAGAAATATCCAAAACTGTGGATATTGACTTTGTAGTAAGGCCATTTACATCGGTCCCCGATTCAATAATCAAGATATCCGAAAAGGAAGTAAGAGCCTTTTACAAAGATCACCTGGCAAGATACCGGCAGGAGGAATCAAGAGACCTTAAATACGTGGTATATGAGGTGAAACCATCGCCGGAAGATTACAGGATTGCCGAAGACTGGATTAATAAAATTCACCCCGAATTTGTATCAACGAAAGAAACCCGGCAATTCGTGAACCTGCAGTCGGATGTTCCTTTTGAAGAAAGAAATTATATGAAGGACGACTTGTCCGATACAATTGCAGATTTTATGTTCGAAGCACAAGAAGGCGATGTTTACGGCCCCTATTTTGAAAACAATGCATACAAATTAGCCAAACTTGCAAAAATTGATTACCTGCCCGATTCGGTAAAAGCACGCCATATTCTTTTACAGGTATCGCAGGAAAATTATGCCCAGGCTAGTGCATTGGCCGACAGTCTTAAGAAAATGATTGAAAACGGCGCCGATTTTGCAGAACTGGCACGCCAGAATTCTTCCGATGGCAGCGCCCAGGAAGGCGGAGACCTGGGATGGTTCCGCGAAGGGGAAATGGTTAAACCATTCAGCGATACATGTTTCTATGGCCAGACAGGTGATGTCAAACTGGTTTATTCCCAATTTGGCATACATATCGTTGAAGTACTTGCACAGTCGAAAGAGGTGAAAAAAGTACAGGTAGGCATACTCGTGCGCAATGTTGAACCCAGTGAAGAAACCGACCAGGAGTATTACAGGCAGGCCAGTGAATTTGCAGGCTTAAACAATACCGGTGAGAAGTTTAATAAGGCCATCCAGGCCAATAACCTTGTGCCGCAATATGCCCCGGGGTTAAAACCGCTCGAAAAAAATATTCCCGGGCTGGTATCTCCGCGTCAATTGGTAAAATGGGCTTACAATGCCGATGAAAATGAGGTTTCGAATGTAATGAAGTTCGACAATAAATACGTTGTAGCATTGGTTGAAAATGTTAAAGAAGAAGGATATGCAGATATTGAAGACATAAGACCTGAGATTGAGCTTGAAATCGGCAAACAGAAAAAAGCTGAAATAATAGCCGGGGAGATGAAAGATAAGATTTCCTCTTCAAAGTCAATTGATGAGCTTGCCTCCAAACTTACTGCAACCAGCCAAACCGCTACCAATATCACCTTTTCAACAAGGTCTATTGAAAATGCAGGCATTGAACCCAATATTACTGCAGCAGCCTGCACACTTGATGAAGGTTTGCTTTCAGGCCCAATAACAGGAAATAACGGGGTTTATGTTATCGCCGTGACAAATTCCAGGCAGTCAGAAAATATAGAAATGCTGATGGAAAGAGAAAAACTTGTTTATGAAAGAAATTACACTTCACGAGCAAACTACGCAGCTTATGAAGCCCTTAAAAAGAAGGCTGAAGTTGTTGATAACAGGGCAAAGTTCTTTTAAGATTTGATTATCCGGCACTTTCTAAGCGGCGGATAAGCAGGTTAACGATTTTTTGTTTTTCTCTTATATCTTGATTTACCCGATTTTAAAGCTACCGGGACAGGATAACCTGCAGGTTGGATCTTTGGGATTTCAATCCCGGTGAGCCGTTCAATCATTCTTAGTTTTGATGCATCGGCAGGGGTTACAAGTGTAATGGCTTCGCCAGTTGTATTGATTCGCGCTGTTCGTCCCACACGGTGCACATAATCCTCGGCATCGTGGGGCACATCAAAATTAATCACCAGGTTGATTTCCTTTACATCAATTCCCCGGCTCATTACATCGGTGGCGACCAGGATACGTGTCTTTTTCGACCTGAAATCGTTTAATACCTCTTCTCTGGAATTCTGGTCAAGGTCTGACGAAATACCCTGTGGCTGAAAACCGTATTTTTTCAGCGAACGTACAATTTCTGTTACTTTTTTCCTCGTTGATGAAAAAATGATTATGCTGTCGTAATGTTTACGCTCTTCCATCAGCTCTTTCAGTAACTTCACCTTATCACCCTCCGAAATACTGTAGGCTTTCTGGTCAACACCTTCTGCAGGTTTTGATATGGCAAGTGTTACTTCTGTTGGCTTATTCAAAATCTTCCGGGCCAGTTGACGGATACTGTTCGGCATGGTTGCGCAAAACATCAGTGTCTGATGTTTTTTAGGAAGATACGAAAGGATTGCCCTGATATCGTCAATAAACCCCATATCGAGCATCCTGTCAGCTTCGTCTAAAATAAGATGGTTGACAGTGCTAAGGTTAACATAACCCATTTTAAGGTGCGACAAAAACTTACCGGGCGTTGCAATGACAATGTCGGTGCCTTTTATCAGCGAATCGCGTTGTGTTTCCCAACCGGCCCCGTCACCCCCACCGTATATGGCAATAGATGATGCGGAAATAAAATAGGAAAACCCCTGAATCTGCTGTTCGATCTGAATTGCCAGTTCCCTGGTCGGAACAATAATAAGGGTATCTATACCTGCACCTCTTTTACCGGCAAGTTTGTTGAGGACAGGCAACACAAATGCGCCGGTCTTGCCGGTACCTGTCTGCGCGCAGGCCAAAACATCCCTGTTTTCGAGAATCACCGGGATAACCTGTTCCTGTATAGGTGTTGCTGTTTCAAAACCCATGTATGAAATGGCTTCCAGCAACTGATCGTTAAGTTGAAGTTCTTTAAATGTCATAAATCTGCAAAGTTAGATTTTTTAATCAAAATGTGTGGAATAAAATCAATAACCGGTTCTGTGCTGCCACTATTCTGTTTTTATAAGCTTGTATACAACTCTCTCGTTTCTGCTTTGTATTGAAACAAAATAAATACCTTGCGGAAATTCACTGATATTGATTGTGTTGCGACTATCTGTTTGTGCAATTGCTTTTCCGGTCATGTTATAAACCGTAACAGAAAAATTTCCTGTGCCTCCCGGAAAATCTATGAAGACAATCCCGCTGGATGGATTGGGAAACAGATGGAAATTTTTTTCTGAAGGTATTTCGTTAATTGTTGACAGGCTGCAATCGAGTGAATGTTGTTTAAAAAATTCCCACATCATGTCTGTGGCATTGATATATGACGATACCTGGTCCCCGACAGGGGTTTGGGTACCCCCTGGCAAGGAATGGCCTCCGTCGCGGGTAATGTAATAATTTATTGAGACATTGCATGTGCAGTTGTTCCACCTTACATGGGTATATTGTTGATTATGTGTGATGGTGTCATTCAATACCATGCAACCATTTGCTTCGGCCCAAACCTGCATTACAGAATCATGTGGGGGATTGTAATGATCTGAAATCCCCGTACCGGTGCCTCCCAGGTAAGGCACGCTGCTATCAATGTATGAGTGAAAATGAATGACGGGCATGGGTTTGTTTGGAGAGCACTTTGGCATGCTCATAGATGCAGCTACCGGTGCGATGGCCGCAAATCTTCCGGAAAGTTCGCATGCGAGCCTGTAACTCATAAATCCGCCGTTCGACATGCCGGTGGCATAAATCCTTTTAATATCAATTGAATATAAAGAAATAAGCGTGTCAAGCAAAGCACTGATAAATCCTACATCATCTGTATTTGTAGCGCTTGAGAAGCCACAACACCATCCGGCATTCCAAGTTCTTATATTCAGTGGGCTTTTCACCCCTTCAGGGTAAACCACAATAAAATCTTCAGCATCAGCCTTGGTGCTTAATCCAGATTGGTTCTGCAGGTTGGCGGCACTTCCAAATCCGCCATGCATGGCAACAACCAACGGATAATTATAAGCAGCAGAATAGCCTGATGGCAAATGTAAAAGAAAAGTCCTGTTCAGCCCATTATGTGTTATACTGTCATACTGTGAAAAAGAGAGGGAAGAATAACACAAAAGGATAATAATGAAGAGTTTTTTAATAATTGTTAATAATTTGGAATCCATTATATTATAAAAATACCGGAACAATCCGTACTGGTTCCAAATTTAATATGTTTTTTTACACCAGTTTCTTTTCCCAGAAAAACATTCTCGGATTGCAATCCATATAACCAAGACTTTTGTAAAGGTGTTGTGCATGGATATTGTCTTCCCTGACTTCGAGCGTAATCTTCGAGCAGCCCATTGATATGGCATGTGCCTGAATGGCATGCATCAGCTTGCGCCCTATGCCTTTTTTGCGGTACTCATCCAGCACGATTATATCGTGAATATTTATAAATGGTTTGCAGGTAAAAGTGGCAAAATTTATAAAACAATTGGCAAGGCCAACCATCTTTTCATCGGCCTCGGCAAATAATATTAATTTCGAAGGATGGTTGCGGAGGCCTTCTATAAGGCTGCATCCCTGTTTCTTGTCAAGTGGTTTGGCATTGCCCATTTTGTCTGTCATGTAATGGTTCATTAGTTCAACAAGGGCACGCGTATGATTATGGTTTTTAAAGTCGCACTCAATAATTTTACTTTTGTTCATCACAACATTTTGCAGTTTAAATTTTTTTCAGAAACAGAATTATGGCTGCAAAATACTATTTTTTTCAGCATGTTATCCTTATTTTTTACGAATGGAGGGTGTTTGTAGATAATTCAACGATTTTTGGGTTTGTTTGGATGATGTGTCATTGAGGTTTCGATTGAAATAGATATATTTGTGCCTTCAAAAAAGGCAATACTTCAGGATGGAGCATATCAGGAATTTTTGTATTATAGCGCATATTGACCATGGTAAGAGCACACTGGCCGACAGGTTGCTTATGGCAACTGACACCCTTACCGAAAGGGAGTTTAAAGACCAAATGCTTGACGATATGGACCTTGAAAGAGAGCGTGGTATCACCATCAAAAGCCATGCTGTGCAGATGGTTTATAACCAGGATAATAAAAAGTATATTCTGAACCTGATAGATACCCCCGGTCATGTTGATTTCTCTTATGAAGTCTCGCGTTCGATTGCTGCCTGCGAAGGAGCCCTGCTGGTAGTTGATGCCACGCAGGGGGTTCAGGCACAAACTATCTCTAATCTTTTTCAGGCGCTTGACCATGACCTGGAGATAATTCCTGTATTAAATAAAATGGATATGCCCAGCGCCATGCCCGAAGAGGTGAAAGACCAGATTGTTGACCTTCTGGGATGCAGCAGGGATGAGATTATTGAGGTATCGGCCAAAACAGGTTACGGTGTTGATAAAGTATTGGAAGACATCGTAAAAAAAATCCCGCCACCCAAGGGTGACCCGGGAGCACCGCTCCAGGCATTGATTTTCGATTCGGTTTTCAACTCGTTCAGGGGTATTTTTGCCTATTTCAAAATCATGAACGGGACCATTCGCTCAGGTGATAAGGTTAAGTTTGTTGCCACTGGTAAAGAATATGATGCCGATGAGATTGGGGTGCTGAAAATCAAGTTCGAACCGCGCAAGGAACTGGGTGCAGGTGATGTAGGGTATATTATCTCGGGCATAAAATCTGCCAAAGAGGTAAAGGTGGGAGATACCATTACCCATGTGCTTCGCCCGTGCGATAAAGCAATTGCCGGCTTTGAAGAGGTAAAACCAATGGTTTTTGCCGGCATATACCCTATTGATGCCGACGATTATGAAGAGCTGAGGGCTTCGCTTGAAAAACTGCAGCTCAACGATGCATCGTTGTCTTTTGTCCCCGAATCATCTGCTGCATTGGGCTTCGGTTTCAGGTGCGGCTTCTTAGGATTGCTGCACATGGAGATAGTGCAGGAGCGTCTCGACCGCGAGTTCGATATGGACATCATAAATACTGTTCCAAACGTATCATATAAAGCATATACCACTAAAGGAGAAATGCTTGACGTGCATAACCCTTCGGGATTGCCCGATCCTACCAACCTCGATTATATTGAAGAACCGTATATCAACGCACAGGTTATCTGCCAGTCAGAGTTTGTCGGCCCGATTATGACCATGTGCATCGAAAAACGCGGCACACTGAAGAACCAGCTATATCTTACCAGCAACCGCATAGAACTTACCTTCGAGATGCCCCTTTCTGAAATTGTATTTGATTTTTACGATAAACTGAAGAGCGTTTCAAAAGGTTATGCCTCGTTCGATTATCATATTATGGGCTATCGCAGGGCCAGCCTGGTAAGGCTTGATATCCTGCTCAACGGGGAAATGGTAGATGCCCTCTCGGCACTTATCCACCGCGACCATGCCTATACCTTCGGAAGACGTATTTGTGAAAAGCTCAAAGAGCTAATTCCCAGACAGCAGTTTGATATTGCAATACAAGCTGCCATCGGCTCTAAAATCATTGCACGTGAAACAGTAAAAGCCGTGCGTAAAGATGTAACCGCAAAATGCTATGGTGGTGATATTACACGTAAGAGAAAACTTCTTGAAAAACAGAAGAAAGGAAAGAAACGCATGCGCCAGATTGGAACCGTTGAAGTCCCCCAATCGGCCTTTTTGGCAGTATTGAAACTCGATTAAGGGCAGGTGAAAGCATATTTCTCTTTAGTTTCAGGAATTCCCTGGTTTGTAAAATGTGAATCGGCCAGTGTAATTGATAACATAGGCGGCTGGTGTTGCACAATGCCGATATAAGATACCGT
>JAFGPL010000299.1 GCA_016936215.1 Bacteroidales bacterium | reverse complement strand
GCAGCATAACCATGATCTTTAGGTTTGGTACAGGCCAGGTTCACTACCCAAAGTTTCGCCTGTTCTGTAATTATTGGCTCTTTGGGACTATGTTCTGTATCTTTTAATGCTTCTTCAACTCCAAAGTTCAGAGCCCTTTCGAGATGTTTGTAAATACTTTCCCGGCTTAAATTTGTCAATGAACTTATTGCTGTAATAGAGTACTTTTGATAATACAAATACAACACTTTTGCTCTCTGAACTTCCCTAAATGGTGAAGTCTTTGAGTTAGATTTAGACCTTAAAAATTCAATTTCCTTGTCATTTAATACAAGATGTGGTTTTTTACTTACGTTTGCCATAATTGTTTTTTGCAAAGGTAAACATTTTATTTTATATGTCAATATATTTATGAAACATTATACTAGATAATATAAGTGTTGGCAGTTCAATTGCATTTCCAATAGATATAAAACCCTCAAGAACAGAATTTAGCTCAAAGCATCCATATGACTTTATTTCTTTAAAAGGAAAATTCTATTATATTCATGTAATACAAGTTCTTCCAGAATTCAGAGATAAGGGGATAGGAAGTAAAATATTAGAGAGACAAATTAATGTAGCCAAGGAGAATAAATGTAATTATATAACAGGTTTCTCAATTGACAAAGAAATTAACAGATGGGAAAGAAAAGGATTCAAAAGTATTGGAGATTATGGAGAATTTAAGAATTTTGGGAAGGTAAAATGGATAGAGATGATATTAGAATAATTTCCTGAAAAATTTTATTGGAACAATAAATTAATATATATGGGAAGCACACAACAATATCGGGAGGGCTAAGCCGTAGTAAATCAAGGATTATATATTAAGGGGATTTAATGCCGACACCATGTATCTTTCTGAATATTTATAGTCAATATGAGAACATATTATTTAAATTTGTCATTACGATAATTATTAAAAGATTGAATGCAATGATACTAATTTTTGGCCGATCTTTAAAACCACCGACCAAGAGGTCGGTTTAGTTCATGTATAAAACATTGTTGTTTAGGTGGTTATTCAGGCGTTCTGCCCCGCATCAAGTTCGGTATAACTCGACAGGAAAGTAGCCCGAAATCCACACGTTTCATACCGCAGGGCCATAAGCAGCAATTTGGTGAAAAGTCCGCATACAATGAACAGACTTGACAGATTAACAAGCATACTCATACAACTTCAGTCGAAACGACTGACAACTGCCCGTGAAATAGCTGAACGGTTTGAAGTTACAAACAGGACAATTTACAGGGATATTCAAACATTACGATTTGCAGGTGTCCCCATTGGCGAAGAGGAAGGAAAGGGTTATTTCCTGGTTGAAGGTTACCGGTTGCCACCTGTAATGTTCACCATGGAAGAAGCAAGGGCTTTGGTAACAACAAGTAAAATCTTAAACTACCATACCGAAGATTCTCTTAAAAAAAATTACGAATCTGCACTTTTAAAAATAAAAGCAGTTTTGTCACTTAATAACAAAGACAAACTGGAATTTTTAAATTCAAGGATCGGATTTCAGAAACCGTGGGCACCGGCAAGTTTGTTTTTAGACGCAATCCAGCATTCAATTACAGAAAGCATAAAACTGAAAATAAAATACCAGTCAAGAGGAGAAGAGCAAATAACAGAACGAACAATCCACCCTTATGCCGTTTATTTTAGCGGTGCTGTTTGGACAACTATTGCCTTTTGTGAATTACGGCAAGAAATAAGAGAGTTTCGCCTTGACAGGATAAAAGAACTCAAAATCCAACAAATGCAATTCAATTCCGACAAGACTTTCAGCATTGAACACTATTTAGAAGAACGTTCAAAAAGATTATTTTAAACCCCTGACATAGGGTTGTCATAGGTGCCTTTTATCTTTGCTTCAAATTCCTGCCTGTACGCTGACACATTAGATATAGCGTAAGAGTCCGGCAGACAAGGCAAATAAAAATGAACAAAAAAACAATTGTATTAATCGTCATTGCTTCACTTTCAGGAAGTGCAAGCATGGCACAGACACCAAAAAACATGACAGCAAAACAAATCACAATCAGGGACACACAGGTTGAAATCAATTATTTTCAACAGGGACAAGGCGACACAACACTTCTGTTTTTACACGGCTGGTGTATTGACGCAACATATTGGAAAAATCAGGTAGAATATTTTTCTAAAAATTACAATGTTTACGCAATTGACCTCCCGGGCTTTGGCAAATCCAAAGCCGAAAGGACCAACTGGACCATTGAAGAATATGCCCATGATGTAACAGCATTTATTGACTCAATGAACCTTAAAAATGTTGTAATCATTGGACATTCTATGGCCGGCGAAATTATGTTACAAGCAGCATTAACCAATAATACTAAGATAACAGGAATTATAGGTGTTGACAATTTTAAATTGATTGATGTTGCATTTACACCGGAACAAACAAAACAAATGACCGACTTTTTTCCAATGCTTGAAAAAGATTTTAAAAAATCAGCCCCTGTATATGCAGATATGATGCTTTTTCACCCAACAACTTCAAAGGAAGTGAAAGACAGGGTAAAAACTGATTTTACAAACAGCGATCCTGTTATTGGCTATGGAACATTTATGAACCAAATGCAATACGCATCTACCGATGCACAAAGATTAGAACAGCTTAATCACAGGTTGTATTTAATCAATAGTGACGGTTTTCCAACAAACGAAACGGGACTGAAAAATCATTGTAAAAAAAGTTTCCAGATGGAAACTATCTCTGCAACCGGACATTATCCGATGATAGAAAAACCGACAGAATTTAATTTAATAATGGAAAAAGTGCTGACAGAATTGAAAACGAAACCCGAAACCCGAAACCCGCAACCCGCGACCCTGTACCCTTTTGTCTTTTTACTTTTATCTTTTACCTTTTCCTAATGGCCTAAGGCCTGTGGCCCAACACCTAAACCCTAAAACTTTCCCCCGCAACCTGTTAAAAACTTTCCAGCTATAAAACCTGACTTATAACAGTTATTATTGTAAATTACACTGCTTTTATTACGCGGCAACACAACATTAACCATATACTTAAAAATACCTTTGAAACCAAACTTCAATCAATGCTACACGCGAAATATATTTAACTTTTTGGCGGTAGGTAAGTATATTTGGTTGTTTATGCTTTTGTAAAGACAAAACAAATTCACAAAATAGAATTAAAATGAAAATGACATTTTTCTTTACTTTATCCATCTTGTTTATTAATCAAAGTCTATTGATTGCACAGAGAAATGAAACAAAACTAACTGCCGATAAAATCGGAATTACTTTTTCCACATTTGGCGAGAATAATGTGTTTAGGTCTGACGAATTAGATGGAGCAGCAAGTTATAATAGTGATTATTTTTTTACAATAGGAATCAATTATCTCCACCCATTAAATAAATGGTTGGAAGCTGAGACTGGAATAGAATACTCAAAACACAATATCATAATTGAACCAAATCTGCCACCTGATATGGATAACTCTTCGCGAAAAGCAAATTTTTCACTGCTTAATGTTCCGGTGACATTAAGAGCAAACTTCTTAAAATATTTTTTTGTTAATGGTGGGCTGATTGTAGATATTGATGCTTCAACAAATAGCCCAATTGACAATCAAACCGGTATTGGTGTGCTTATAGGTTTATCTGCAAAATATGACTTTAAAAGCAGAGTATCTGTTTTTGTAAATCCGTATACAAAAATTCATTCCTTGATTCCTTTGTCAGACACAAAATATCATCAAAGAATTTGGGAAGATGGAATTAGGGTTGGAATAACATATGACTTGAAAATGAAATAAATACAAGGTATACAATGAATAGACAAAATAGGTGAGGCTGTAGTATATTCAAAAGCTTTAACCCGCTTCAAAATTGTAACGATTTGATAGGTTTGAAGCCCGCAATCGCCCGCTTTGCATATACCTTCCGTTAGCGGTTAGGCATAAAGACATACTAAATAATTGGTATAAACTGATAATAAAAATGATGAATATTGAAATTGTAGAATTATCAAAACGTAACGACCTTTTAGATAAAGCAATAGATTATTTCTGGAATTGTTGGGGAAACGAGAACAACTATAACTTTTACAACGACTGTATTTCAAACTCATTGGACGAAAAAAGCATATTACCAAAATTTTATTTAGTATTATACAACGATGAAATTATTGGTTCTTATGCATTGGTGACTAATGACATAATAAGCCGTCAGGATTTATTCCCCTGGTTTGCTTGTTTATATGTGAACAATGAGCATAGAAATAAAGGAATTGCCGGACAATTACTTAAACATGGACTTAATGAAGCAAAGAAAAAAGGGTATAAAATATTGTATCTTTCAACAGATTTAGAAGGATTTTATGAAAGATATGGCTGGATATATATCGCAGATGGATTCAATTTTGCTGGCATAAAAACAAAAATATATAGTAAATCAACTCTTTGACAACGATTTCACCCTTAATAAGATTTATTTGGTTGATATAATAAAACATAGTGAAAGACGAGATAAATATGCCCAAACCTTCAATTTCTTTTGTTTTTAATTAAGGCCTAACCGCCTGTTCTACTACCCGTTTTCCCATCTTCTTATCTTCTCACCTCATTTCTCCACTCTCCTCACTGTTTACAACCGGCTGAAAACTATCCCGTTGAAAAGCTTGACTTCTTAAAGTTATTATTGTAAATTACACTGCTTTTTACAGGATGCAACACAATGTTTAGCAAAAAACGGGAATATGCCCATGATGAACAAAAAAAATATACAGCCCCTGACTGCATAATACCTGCAGCATGTAAAGAAAATTGCGAACAAACAATTCGTTTTTCCAACCCTTTTTGGTGGATAAATGAAACCTGGGTTCGCTTATTGGCTAGTTGGGCTTAATAATGAAGAACATCCTACTACTATGAAACATAGATTAATCATAATTTTAAGTTTATTTGTTCTGTTATGTGAATCTCAAATTGACAGCAATATTAAAGATTCATTTCAACAGAATTTTTCAGACACTATTTCAATTGGATATGAGCCGATTAATATCAATGCGGTTAATTCCGAATATGATGATTATAATTCTTATATTGGATATTCAATGTCAATGAATCATTTATTTATCTTTTCGACAAATAGAAAATCAAAAGGACATGACTTTGATATAACTAGCTTTAATTTCGCTTTGACAAGTGATTATTCAAGACATGACTCATCAACATATGAATTTTATATAATAGGGGACTCATTATTTAGTAAAAATCTTCCAGAGATAAATTCTGATTTCAATGAATATGGGCCATACCTTCAATTGATAGATTTTACCCCAGATAACCATGCAGCCTCGGATAAAGATAGTTTGATGCTTTTTATTACAAGGGATGAAAACAATAACCAGGATATATTATGCAAAAAATATTCTCATTGGACTTATGAAAGCGATTACATAGCACTTGAGAATGATTTTAAACATTCACTTTTGATAAATTCAGACTATGATGATGCTTACGCTTCAGTATCCCATGATTTTAAAAAAATGTTCTTTTGTTCAAACAGAGATGGCGATTTTAATATTTATCAACTAAATTCCAGTGATAATGCAAATATTTATAATGTTCTTTATAATGATAGCACACATCAATTGGATAAAATAAATCAGTTATGCAGCATAAAGGATGATAAATGTCCATTTATTGATTTGAATATTATGGTGTTTACATCAAACAGAGATGGTGGATTTGGTGGATATGATTTATATTATTCAAAATTTGAAAATAATAAATGGAGTGAACCTAATAATTTTGGCAACAAGATTAATTCAGAATTTGATGAATATAGACCAATAAGTATTGATAACAATGTGATGATTTTTTCCTCAAACAGACCAGGAGGGAACGGAGGATTTGATTTATATATTGTGAGAATAACAGATATTAGATGAATGAATTACTAAGCACAATACACAATATAGCAAATGGCGGGGATAGTAGTAATTTCAAGGCTTGTGGCTCGCATCAACTTTATCACGGTTTGATAATGGATAGCTCCGAAGCCCGCACTACTCTTACACTAAACATTGGCGATAATAATAGAAAACTCGGCAACAATTAAATAATAACCAAACACTAAAATTTCATGAAAAGAGTTATTTTCTATCTATTAATGAGTTTAAGTCTCACTTGCTTTGCTCAACCCAATAATAACGCAATACTCTGGAAAATTTCGGATAATGGTATGAAGGAGCCATCGTACCTGTTTGGAACCATTCATGCAGTTCCGAAAAAACAATTTATTATTAGTGATTCTATTGTAAAATATTTAAACTTATCCAAAACACTAATTCTTGAACTTGACCCAAAAATACCAATTGGCCAACAGATAAGCCTTGTTAAAAAAATGTTCTTACCAAAAGGCCAGACAATCAGAGACTATGTAGATAGCTTAGAATATGTTAATTTTTTTTCGTATTTAAAGGATAGTATGAAAATAAAGGAAGAAAAGATTAATAAGTACTTTGCCTTAAAACCCATTTTTATGCAATCAATGTTATTAATGGAATATATTGAAAAACCTAAAACTTATGAAACAGAGATTAAAGATATGGCAGGTAAAAAGAAGATTTTTCGGCCATTAGAAACGCTTGATGAACAAATGAGTATATTTGACAGTATCCCTTTTGAGCAACAATTATCATTAAGTTCAGATAATTACAAAATTGATAAAGAATATAATAAAATACTTCATCTATATTTAAATGAAGATATTAAAGGCATTGAGTCGATGATGAAAAATGATCCGGATTTTAAAAAGAATGAATATATTCTATTAACCAAACGTAATATTAACTGGATTCCCAAAATTAAAGAATCAATTAACAACGAATCTTCATTTATAGCAGTTGGTTGTGCGCATTTATTTGGTGAAAATGGATTGATTCATTTACTAATGAAAGATGGTTATACTCTGACTCCAATTTATTTAATGAATGAAGTTTCAAAGTAATTTCTATCGCCAATAAGTGAGATAAAAAATTGATTGAGATTGAAGGATATTTGTTTCAGGAGAATTTGATTTTCAAATGGTTTTAAGTGGTATTCAATCATATGAATTTTAACAAACGGTAAGTTTAAGGCCAAATTAAATATTAGTTTTGGTATGCAATGATACATTATAATATTGAAAAACCTTCTTTTAAAAATGAATCGAGTCCATTTTCTACTAATAGTTTTATTGATAAATTCTAAACTTCTTTTAGGTCAGGGAGTTTACTTTAAAGCGTCTTCAAATTACAATATTTCTGCTAGTAATCAGCAGATGCCTGAGTATTTTTCATATCATCTTAGCGTTCCAGGTTCGGCTGGCACTTCTACTGTCTATAGTATTAATTTAAATGTTGCTGAATTTTCGATAGCATCCGGACATAACTTTCAAGGTACAATCGGCTACGCTTTAAATGATTTTCTATCATTTGAACTTAAATTTTCAACTTTTAGTAATTTAAAAAAGGAATTTGAGGCTCTACCTCAACTTTATGGTCTCAATGGAAAAACAGAATGGGATCTGCATTATTATAGTTTATTACCCACGGTTTTGTTAGGTCAAACTTTTAATAAATCCGCTGTTAATATTTTTGTTTATTCAGGACTTGGATTAAGCAAACTAAAAATAAAAGCATCGTTGGGCGGTTTTCCCCAAGATAAAGAATATGAATTTGAAAATAGCAATACATTTTCATGGGGTTATGGTTTAGAATATGTGTATGTCTTTTCGAAGCATTTTAGCTTATTTACAAATATTGGGATTAATAACACCAATTATACGCCGGAAAGAGCTGAATTAATATCATCCTCATTATCAATGAACAATTTTTCAACGATCGAAAAGGAAATTAAATATGTTGACAAGATAACTAATATTGAAGTAGACTACAGTGGTTCAACTGACTCTGATAGTCCTGAAATTAGATTAAAAGAAAAGCTTAAATTAAATAGTGTCTATTTGGGAATTGGATTTAAATACACTTTAAATAAATGAAACGATTAATATTTTTATTGCTCCTAAACTCTATTCTTGCCAATTCATTCGGACAATTATACATTCAACCATCTGTTGGTTATACTTTTAGCAGTCATCCAACAGAAAATCAATCATCCTTGATTATAGATAATCTAAAATCGGTATATAAAACAGAACTAAAATTTGGAGAAGGAATTCATTTTGGCTTCAATTTGGGTTATTGTTTTATGGATAAAATCTTAATTGAGCTAAATATTAAAAAGACTATTTATGCTCAATATTGTGTATCAACTGAACAACCAGACCTTCAATCATTAAATAATTTTTCTTTATCTGGATACTTTGGTGAAATAAATAATGAAAGTTCTGTTTTTCAAATTGCCCCACTAATCGGTTATCAAGTACAAAAAAATAGGTTTAACTCTTATTTTAAGTTTGGCCCTAATTTTATGAAATCAACAATTAACCAAACTTTAAAATATATTGATTGGGAATTAGATAATTGGGATTTTTATCCGTTGAATACGATAAAAAAATATGAATACACAGGAAAATTTCACAAGGGTTTGCAAGCTAATTTGGGATTTTGTTACTCTTTAAACCAAAACTTGCAACTTGTATTAGATTTTGTGACTGTCTATAATAACTATGAGATCACAAAAACTGAAATCAAATTTTATGAAATTGATGGAGTAAGCCATCTCTATGAATTAGAAAATACAAATATTGAAATTGATTCGGATGATAATAAATTGAATCATAGTCACTATGGAATTATTATTGGAATAAGATATGAATTTGATAGAAATAAATAACTGTTCCTTATAATAATTTAAGGCACAGTTGAACCAAAAAAAGAAGAAGTAATCTGGCGAACCTAGTGTTGTGTCAATCATAAACTGTCTTCGACTCCCCGCTTGCCCGCCTGCCAA
Source organism: Bacteroidales bacterium (assembly GCA_016936215.1). Lineage (GTDB taxonomy): Bacteria > Bacteroidota > Bacteroidia > Bacteroidales > UBA10428 > JAFGPL01. The sequence goes on along the minus strand of JAFGPL010000299.1, from coordinate 12,319 downwards.
ATCCGCCTGAGGCGGAGGCGGGCAGGCGCTTGCGCCAGTAAAGGGATTAAGTCCTGTTACATCTCCGCTTGTGCCATATATCTTGCATGATGTGAAAAAACCAGGCCGCAAAAGATGAAGATAGCTTGTGTTTTTTGAGCAGTAAGTAAATATATTTGGGAGTTACGCCCTAACCCGCAACCCTTTTGTCTTCCTCTAACAAAAACCGTGTAACATTTATACACCCATAAAGGCTGAACAAAAAATCTGCAGCCAGGCTTAAAAATAAAATCTGTAAATACAGTTTGGGAAAAAAATTAAAATAGATTTTATATTTGTTGGTTGAAACATGAATAAGCATATATGAAAAGGTACTTAATAATATTCATCACACTTCTTCTGTTGCATTTTCAGCATGTTTCTGCCTTCAACATCATAATTGAAGACATTAATGAGAAATATGGTTTGCCAAAAAACCGGGTTAACTGTATGTATCAGGATTCTGCCGGATTTTTATGGTTTGGAATGGCAAACGGACTTTATAAATTCGACCTGAATGATTTTACAAAATACAGTTTGAAAAGCAGTAATTTCAGTGGTTTTCCTGAATCTGACATAAGGTCAATTATTGAGTATGAGCCGGGTCTGTTGCTTATCGGGACTTACAATAAAGGTCTGCTGCTTTTTAATTCTAAAACAGAACGCTATGATTCATTGATCCTTGATTTGCCTGCCGATTTTGCCAGCTTATCAATAAATGCCCTGCACAAAGACCGTGACGAAAATATATGGATCGGGACGAACAACGGGATATTCCAGGTGAAAAAATCCGGGACCGGGAAAAACAGTTTTAAACTTCTTAAAAGATTCGACCGTAGCAATACAAATCTGCTTTCAAGCGAAATGGTTGAAATAAAAAATGCCGCTGATGGTAAAGTATGGTTTCTTAGTATGACAGACCTGGCTTATTTCAATCCTGCGGATAATACCATTCAAACCATTGTGGCATTGAAGGCAAACTCTTCATTTATCTTCCTTGAGCAAAATAAAATTCTTAAAAGCTGCTTCGAAACGGGCCTCGATATATATAACACGCAGGATAATTTTTTTGAACATGTTGATATTAACGAACAATATAAATATACCCAGGTAAGGTATGTTTTTAAAGACAATTCTTCAAACCTGTGGATTAGTATTTCTAACGTTGGACTGATTTTGCTGGAATCTGTTAAAGAGGGTTCGGAAACCATTCTTATCTCGAACAAGAGCAATATTTATTCAGATTTGAACTCCAACGTGATTTACAAAATTTACGAGTCAAAAGATGGTGCCATATGGCTCTGCACAGAGGAAGGCATCTCGATGATAAAGGTCAAACCCGATATTTTTAAATCCCAGACAGTACAGTCAGGACAAAATTCAGAATTATTGCTGGGCATTAGGTCGCTTCTTGATTCGGAAAAAGGTTATCTATGGATTGGGACCATTGGGGAAGGTTTGAAAAAATATAACATTGAAGACGGTACACTTTCCGATGTGAGGTTAAATTATCAGGGTGTGAATATTGGTAAGAATATACAGGCCATTATTTACGATATTAAAAACAATCTTTGGATAGGAACTGAAGGAGAGGGGGTTATAAGGTATACGCCTGGAGAGGGGGGCGGAACAGTTCGGGGCAACATCGTAAATTACAGGAAGTTCTCAGGTACATTCCCTGAAATAACACTGGAAAATGATTACATCATGTGCCTTTTGGAGGACAGGGACAATAATATCTGGATTGGTACATGGTATGGCTTGAGCCTGATTGAATCATCGGAGCTGGCTAAAGCAGACCAGTCAAAAGCGGTCGTTAAAAATTTCTTTAATAACCCGTCTGACTTAAATTCTATTAGCAACAATACCATCATGAGCCTGCTCGAAGACAAAGACGGGAACATATGGGCCGGGACCCAGGCCGGATTGAATAAAATCATCAGGACAAACAGCGGGTACAGTTTTGAAAATGATTTTAAAAACGAAGTTGGAAAGCCTCTGTCAGAAAAGAAGGTACTTGTTATAACCCAGGGCCGAAATGGAAATTTGTGGTTTTCAACACAAGATGGTGGTATTTGTACCCTTGATCCTGAATCGGGTATTTATCAGGAATATAATTCTGATAACGGTTTTCACAATGATATCATAAATTCAATTTCAGAAGATTCAACAGGCATTCTTTGGCTCGGCACAAATAACGGGCTCTACAGGTTCGATCCTTTTACCTTTTCATTCAGCGTTTATAAAACCGAAGATGGCTTGATTTCAAACGATTTCTTTTTCGCTTCAAACTGCCGGGTAAAAGACATGCTTTATTTCGGGGGCGACAAAGGGATCACATATTTTAACCCTTATATCATTAAAGAGTCTGCATTTGTACCCCACCTGGTATTTACCGATTTCAGGCTTTTTAACAAACCTGTGCAAATCGGGGGTAAAGATTCCCCGTTAGAATCACATATAAGTAACATCAGCAACATCACACTCAGGTACAACCAGAATTATATTACGCTGGCATTTGCGGCACTCAACTATTTGCAGCATGACGATATTCAATACATGTGCATACTGGAAGGCCTGGAAACTAATTGGAACAGGCTGAATAAAGAAAGAAAAATCACCTATACGAGTTTAAACCATGGGCATTATACATTCAGGGTTAAGGCATACAGTCCCGGGCATGCGAGTAATTTTAAAGAATTATCAATTCCTATCCTTATAAAGCCCCCGCTTTGGAAAACAACACTGGCCTACATTACCTATATTTTGTTGTTTGTTTTTACCATATTTAGAATTTATACTTACTTTCTGAATGCAGAAAAGAAAAAGCATGCCCTGGCCATTGAACGAATGAATGCCAAAAGGGTGCATGAAATGGATCTGATGAGATTGCATTTTTACACCAATATCAGTCACGAACTGCGTACCCCGCTCACGCTCATTTCAGCCCCTCTTGAAACCCTTGTAAAAGAAGATGTTGAGAAAAGCAGGATGCAATCCTATTTTGAAGTGATGCTCAAAAACGTACAACGGCTAAAACGTTTGATTGACCAGTTGCTCGATTTACGAAAAATAGAAAAGGGCTTTCTGAAACCAGACTGGAGAGAAGGTGATATTATTGAATTCATTCAGAAAATTTTCTCAAATTTTGAAAATTATGCCGAAAAAAGAAGTATGTATTTCACATTTCAGGCATCCTGTTCCGAGTTGTACACTTTTTTCGATTCCGACAAACTTGATAAAATTATGTTCAACCTGATATCAAATGCATTTAAATATACACCTGACTATGGTACCATTACCTTAAAACTTGATGTTAAAGATGCCTTATCACTTCCGGTAAAAAAGACCGCTGACAAATATCTGGAAATCAAATTGACAGATTCAGGATTCGGGATACCGGAAAATGCGATTTCCAAAATATTTGATACTTTCCAACGGGTTGATAAAAGTAAGCCGATTGGAAGCGCCGGCTCGGGGATTGGACTTTCACTTACCAAAGAACTGGTTGAAATTCATAAGGGCTTTATTTTTGTCGAAAGCAAAGTTGATCAGGGTTCTGTATTTACGATTTATCTCCCGGTATATGATACCGAACCTGAAGGCGAGCCTGAAAATGAAAAAACAGAAGGAACATCTGCGTTAGAAGAAGAGGGGCCCGAAACGTTGCCTGCCGGGGGGGCCGTGGCAAAATCTTCAGCTTCAAAACCGCTTATCCTGGTGGTGGAAGATAATTCTGACCTCAGAAAATTCTTACACAACGAGTTACAGGCCAATTTCAGGGTAATTGAATCAAAAAACGGACAGGAAGGGTTAAAACAGGCCATAGAAAAAATCCCCGACCTGGTGGTTTCTGACGTAATGATGGATAAAATGGATGGTATTGAAATGTGCAGGCGTATTAAAAATGACGAACGCACCAGTCATATACCCGTTATTCTGTTAACGGTAAGACACTCAGAGGAACTTGTTCAGAATAGTTACGACATTGGCGCCGATGATTACATCACCAAACCTTTCAATATGTCAACCCTAAAAATCAGGATCAATAATCTGATCGAACAGCGGCGTAATTTAAGGAAACTGTTCAGCAAATCAATTGATTTTGATTATACTGAAGCCGTCACCAATAAACTTGATGCACAGTTTATTGAGAAGCTGAACACCAATATTGAAAAGAACATAGATAATCCCGGTTTCACCCCGAATTCGCTTGCATCTGAAATGGCTATGAGCAAGATGCAGCTTTACAGAAAAGTATCTGCCCTGACAAACCAGACAGTATATAACTATATTCGCAAAAGAAGAATGCAACTGGCAGCTAAGCTTTTATTGACCACAGATATGCAAATTGCGGAAGTCGCTATGGCGGTAGGGTATAATGAACCATCGAACTTTACAAAGTGCTTTAACAGGGAATTTAACCAGTCACCCAGTAGTTTTGTCAAAGCAAACCGCAGGTAATTATTTGCTTCAATCAGCTTTCTTAGAAATACTTTCCAATTCAAATCCCGGAAACTTTCGGTTTAATTAAATCCTGATATTCTGTCAATTACAGGATAAAGTGTTTTTGTTACCCTCATACCATTTATTGTTACCCACTTACAAGCGGCTTAGGCTATAGTGTAGATATATTTGAAGCCTCTGTTACTATCATATAAACACCATCAATGAAACAGTACAAATTACTTTATAAAACAATGCCTTTTTTACTTTCCGGTTTATACTTATTTGCTGCTCACATTCAAACTTCCCTGGCTCAAAATACCGGGGGAAAAACCGAAACCCCGGCAACTGCATATTTTGATTTCTTTACCTATAAGGGTGAAGATCTTTTTTATGCCGAAAATGAATTGCCAGGCGAAGCGTATTTTTATAACTCGGTCTTACCCGGCTGGTACTCAGACCCGAGCATTTGTACCAATGGAGAGGATTATTTTTTGGTTACTTCAACTTTTGTTTATTACCCGGGAGTGCCCATATTTCACAGCCGTGACCTGGTAAACTGGAAACAAATAGGTCATGTTCTCGACAGGACGTCACAATTAATAAATCTTGAAGGGCAGCACACTAGCGGTGGAATTTTCGCCCCGGCTATCGAGTACAATCCGCATAACAAAACCTATTACATGATTACCACCAACGTGGGTGCAGGCAACTTTTTTGTAAAAACAAAAGATCCTTTCGGCTCGTGGTCCGACCCAATTTGGTTAAGGGATGTAAAGGGAATTGACCCCTCCTTCTTTTTTGATGATGACGGCAAGGCATATATCGTGAATAATGATGCGCCCGGGGGACCTGCTTTATATGATGGTCACCGTGCCATAAGAATCCGCCAATTTGATGTTGAAACTGATAAAACATTTGGTCCGGAAAAAGTACTTGTAGACGGTGGCATAAAGCCTGAAGAAAAGCCCATATGGATTGAAGGCCCCCACATGTACAAAATAAACGGTAAATATTTTCTTATGGCTGCCGAAGGCGGAACAGGGGCCGGACATTCAGAGGTTATACTAAGGAGCGACATGCCAATGGGCGATTTTAAACCCTGGGAAAAAAATCCGATTTTGACTCAGAAACATCTGGATCCGAAGCGTCCAAATCCCATCACCTGTGCGGGCCATGCAGACCTTATCCGTACCAAAGAAGGTGACTGGTGGTCTGTTTTCTTGGCTTGTCGTCCGTTAAACGGCGAATTTGAGAATTTAGGGCGCGAAACCTTTATAATGCCAGTGAGATGGAGCGAAGATGGCTTTCCTTTTATGACACAGGGTGAGGAAACAATCCCAATGATCATCAAAAGAGACGGGGTGCAGAAAGGCAACGATGTAACTTTTGGAAATTTTGAAAAAAACGAGGATTTCAATTCCGATACCCTTGCCGATTACTGGATGACCCTGAGGGCGCCGGCAGAACATTTGTATTCGCTGACAAAAAAACCGGGGTATCTGGCTTTAGAATGTGCCGATGTCAAAGCCACCGAAAAAAAAATACCTGCCTTTATCTGCCGCCGGATGCAGCACCATCATTTTGAAGTCACCGCCAATGTATTGTTCAATCCTGTGAATGAAACAGAAACAGCAGGTCTGTTATTATATAAAGACGAAACTCATCAGTATTTCCTGTCAGTAAGAAGGTCAGGCAGGGATAAAAAGGTATTTGTTGAAGAAATTTCCAAAAACGGAACTGAAATTTTGGGCGAAAAACCGGTCAAAGACAATAGGTCAATAAACCTTAAGGTTGTTTCAAAAGGTTTGTATTACGATTTTTATTACTCAACGGGTAAGAATCAAACCTGGGATACGATATGTGCAAATGTTGATGCACACTTTCTTTCAACTGCCAATTCATTTGGTTTTACAGGAACTACCATCGGTATGTATGCCACAGGTAAAGAATAGTACTGAATCAATATTAATACACTTTATAATCAGAAACTTAACTAACAATATGAATCTAATTATTAACCATTAATAAAATGTAAAATGAAAAAAACAATCGAACGACAATTTCTTTTCTTTTTACCTCTTTCAAGTTTGAGGAGGGAAAAAGTATTGAGGTTTTTATTGTTTTCCATATTGCTATTCCTTGGTGCATCAATTTTTGCACAGGGAAACAGGACTGTAAAAGGATTGGTAGTGGATGAAAACGAAGACCCGGTTATTGGTGCCACAATCATTCTGAAAGGCACCACCATTGGTGCTGTTACCGATATAAACGGGGAATATGCTATTGAAATTCCAAATTCAGGAAACCAGGTACTCGTTTTTTCATTTATCGGTTTATTGTCCGAAGAGGTTGACGTGACCGGCAAAGATGAACTAAAAGTGGTACTGGTCCCCGATCTTGTTCAAATTGGCGATGTTATTGTTGTTGGCTATGGCAAACAAAAGAAGGAGAGCGTGGTAGGCGCCATTTCGCAAACCAAGGCAGAAGTGCTGGAACGTACCGGGGGGATTAACTCCCTTGGGGCAGCGCTTACCGGTAATATTCCGGGTCTGGTTACCCTGCAGGGTACCGGTAAACCGGGAGAAGAAGATCCGTTAATATATATCAGGGGTATGGGCACATGGAACCATAGCCAGCCCCTTGTATTAATAGACGGTATAGAACGCTCGATGAGCGGCATTGATATCAATTCGGTTGAAAGCATATCGGTACTCAAAGACGCTTCCGCTACCGCTGTTTTCGGGGTGAAAGGGGCCAACGGGGTAATATTGATTACCACTAAGAGGGGCAGCACCGGAAAGGCAAACATTACAATAAGCTCAAGCGCTACCATGAAAATACCTTCGAAAATTCCCAATAAATATGATGCCTATGATGCCCTAAGGATCAGAAATCAGGCAATAGAAAGGGAACTGGGGGTGCAGCCCGGCGGATGGGCAAGTTACACTCCCATTGCAGAACTTGATAAGTACCGCAATCCTTCAAGTATCGAAGAGGCCGAACGCTACCCTAATGTAGACTGGCAGGAAGAATCTTTCAAGGACTATGCAATGTCGAATAATACCAACATAAGCATTGCAGGCGGATCTGAATTTGTAAAATATTTCACTTCGGTGGATTATCTGAACGAGGGTGATATTATGAATGTAAGAGAAAATGGAAAAGGTTATACTCCCGGGTACGACTACGACAGGTTAAACATCAGAAGTAATCTTGATTTTCTTGTCACCAAATCAACCACATTTGCAGCAAATCTTTATGGTTCATACGGCCAGAAACAGAATACATGGTCGGGCTTCGAATATACCATGTGGCAGGGAGTTTACGGTAACCCTCCCGATGCATTCCCTATTCAATACAGCGACGGGGCCTGGGGTTTCTACCCGAACGACCCTGTTGGAGTTGTAAATTCAGTTTCCAACTTTTCAAATTCAGGCATCAGAAAAGAAAACACCACCACTGTTAACACAGACTTTACGCTTACCCAGGACCTGGGGATGTTGCTGAAAGGCCTTAAACTGAAAGGTATATTTTCACTCGACAATAAATTTGTTTCTGAGGGTGGTGTACGAGATAACGGAGGCACCTACGCCAAATGGATATCACCCGAGGGTGAAGAAATTCTTTTAAATGAAAGCGGGCGCAACAGGTACGATTATATCATCGGGCCATGGTCATATGATACTTATTCAATGTTAACATGGCAAACATACAGGAAAATATTCTACCAGGCACAGGCCGATTACAACACTACCATTGGCAAAAATGAAATAACCGCTATGGGGTTATTCAGCCAGGAACAGTGGGCAAGAGGAAATCAGTTTCCAACTTACAGGGAAGACTGGGTTTTCAGGACGACTTATAATTATGATACCAGGTATTTTATTGAGATTAACGGTTCATACAACGGTTCAGAAAAATTTTCAAGAGATTACCGGTTTGATTTTTTCCCGTCTGTTGCATTGGGCTGGACAATTAGCAACGAGAGTTTTATGAAAAACCTGATCTGGCTGAATAGGTTTAAACTCAGAGGCTCATGGGGGCGCGTTGGTAACGATATGATTGTAAATATTGACGATCCAAATTATGAAACATTTAGATTTAACTACATGGAAGACTGGAACTATGGCGGGCAATCATTATTAGGAAGGACATATGCCGACAGGAGCCCGTATTCATGGTACACCGAAGGGGTTATCCCAAACCCTGATTTACGCTGGGAAACAGTAGAAAAGAAAAACCTGGGTATTGAATATTCTTTTTTTAACGGGCTGGTAGAAGGAAGTGTAGACCTTTTCAAAGACTATAGATATGATGTGCTGGTAAGAGGTACCGATAGGGCTGTGATGGATTACCTCGGAGGTGATCCCCCATCTGTAAACATCGGAGAAACAGTAGTAAAAGGATACGAAATTGAAGCAAAACTGAACAAGAGGTTTGCAAACAGTTTCAGGGTATGGCTGAATTTTGCCATGACCCACGCAAAAGACAAGGTACTCGAAGCAGATGACCCTGCCCTTTATCCTGATTATTATAAAAAAGAAGGATACCAGATAGGACAGTACCGGTCAATAATAATTTCAGATTTTGCCAATACCTGGGATGAAGTTTATGCAACAACCCAATGGAATTCAAACGATGTTCTTAAATTGCCCGGTGATTACAATTTTATAGATTTCAATGGCGACGGTGTCATCAATGATTATGACAACGCTCCCAATGGTTTCCCCGAAAGGCCCCAGAATACCTATAACACAAGTTTTGGAATTGATTATAAGGGGTTCAGCTTTTTTGTACAGCTTTATGGTGTAAGCAATGTAACAAGGTATATCTCCTTTGGAAATTTCCCGAGGCAGAAAAATGTAGTGTTTGACCAGGGTGAATTCTGGTCAAAAGACAACCAGGATGCCGAATCTTTCCTGCCCCGTTTTGTGGCACAGACCAATATGACCGGTAACTATTATGCCTATGACGGTTCGTACCTGCGCCTTAAAAATGCCGAACTCGCTTATACTTTCAATGCAGGGTTGCTGAGCAAAATAAATGTAAGTTCATTAAGGATTTACCTGAACGGTAACAACCTGCTGCTATGGACAAAAATGCCCGACGACCGTGAATCAAACCTTGGCGGATGGGGCTCACAGGGTACCTATCCCACCGTGCGCCGTATTAATCTTGGAGTAAAAATTGTTCTGTAAATAATTACGATATGAAAAAGATAATCAATTTACAATTTATAATAGTATTGATCACATGCATGATTATCACGTCATGTGAGGAATATCTTGATAAATCTCCGGAAGCCAGTATTTCTGAAGAAGAGGTTTTTGGTACTTTCAGAAGTTACCAGGGTTTTGTGGAAGAACTCTACCACTGCATACCCGATTATACCAAATCAACATGGGTGGCCGACTGGAATATGGCTGACAATGTGCTGCCCACTACCGTAGACTGGAGGCTCATCACCCATTTCGATAATGGCGATTACTGGGACTGGATTAATTCAGCATGCGGCTGGAACCAGAGCTGGCTTAAAGCCTGTAACGGGGCTGTTACAACAATGAATGCGAATGAATGGCAGCAAAAAGGGTTATGGGACTTAAGCTGGTACGGGATCAGGAAAGCAAATGTAGGGTTGGCACACCTTGACGACCTGGTGGAAGCAACACAGGAAGAAAAAGATGTAATCAAAGGACAGCTTCTCTTTTTCCGCGGTTTTTTCCATTTTCAACTCATGAGTTTCTGGGGCGGGCTTCCTTATATTGATGAAGTGCTTGGTTCCGGTAAACTAGACCTTCCGAGGTTAACCTACCAGGAAACTGCAGCAAAGGTTGCACGCGATTTGGATTCAGCCGCCCTGTTCCTGCCTTTTGACTGGGACAATACAACCGTAGGAAGGGCTACCCTCGGGAATAATTTTCAAAGGATCACAAAATCAGTTGCTTATGCATATTCAGGCAAGAATTACCTCTTTGCAGGAAGTCCGCTGATGAACAAAGAATCAACCGGTAATCCCGCCTATGATGAAGAGTTGTGTAAAAAAGCCGCTGCATCATTTTATAAATGTCTTTATCTCTCACATAAAGGCCAGGCACCTTATCAGTTGACAGAATGGGAAAGGTATCATGAAAATTTTTATACACTTAGCAATGTTTTGCCCGGTTTCCCCGAATCGTTGATGTCTCCGCGTTTCTTCTGGAACGGCCCCGGATATGATCCTTCCGCATCGCTCTGGATGCCGGCGGTTTTAGGATATGACGGCAACATGGTTGCACCCGGCCATAATTACGTGAAGAATTTTGGCATGGCCAATGGTCTTCCCCTCGATGCCGAAGGCTCGGGTTATGATCTGGCCGACCCTTGGTCAAACCGCGACCCCCGGTTTTATGAATTTATCGTGCATGATGGTGAACAGGTAATCCAGGGGGGTGATTCAACAGAAAATCACAGACGCTATGCAAATCTTTATGGCGGTGAAGGTAAAACCAATGGAAATTACCGTGGCGATAATAACGGCAGCCGCACCGGCTATATGATGAAAAAATTCATCAACCTTACCGCAAATCCGGTTGATGCAGAAAACCAGCAGCGAATAAACTTACCATCATTTATGCGCCTGGCAGATGTTTACCTGATGTATGCCGAAGCTGTTCTGCATGGCTATGGCACAGCACAAAGCAGCCATCCCGGAGAAAGCGATTATGTGCTTACTGCCGCCGATGCCATAAATGTTGTAAGGGCAAGGGCCAATGTTGGCGCTGTTGACTTACGCTTCCTCGGGTCAAAAGAAGACTTTATGGGCGAAATCATCAGGGAAAGGGCTGTAGAATTGATGTGCGAAGCAAACATCAGGTTTATTGATCTTCGCAGGTGGCTGCTGGCCAAAAATATTGAATACAGGGAAAAAACATCGCTCGATTTCGACCGTGATACTGTAGAAGGAAGGTTTTTACCGGTTAATATGAGGGAGAGGGTGGTAGTAACAAGAGTAGTTGAGGATAAGCATTACTGGTTACCATTACCGACAAACCAGGTCAGCATCTATCCTGAATTCGGACAAAATCCCGGATGGTAAATGAAATGTATAACAAGGTACTTAACTGTATGATATACATTATTCAAAAGATGAAACAGTTATTTCCCAAATTTAAAAACACCGAAAATGAGATATTATAATAAAATATTTTTTTGTTGTGCAATACTTGCCTGCACCTTTGCAGGTATTAATGCACAGGAAGCTACATACACAATAATTCCTGTTGAAGACAGTGTTTCCCGAAAGGTCAACACCGGGTACAGGGAGATTGACAAAAGGGATATGAATGCTGATATCAGTGTTGTTGACCCGGATGAATATATTGATATAGATTACAGCAGGGGCATTACAGATGGATTTGCCGGTAGAATAGGAGGCCTGTTGTGGTCAAACAATATCTGGGGCATGGAAAATGCCCTGGTGATGATAGATGGCGTACCCCGCAATTATTCTGATATCAGGCTTGAAGAGGTTGACCAGATTACGGTACTGAAGGGAGTGAATGCGGTTGCTTTATATGGCAGTCATGCATCCAAAGGCGTAATTTTAATTACCACCAAAAGGGGTGAGGCAGCCGAACGTAAAATTAAAGTCTGGGCATCAAAAGGGATCGGTACACCAACAGCTTTTCCGAAATACCTTAACTCCGCCGATTATATGGAATTTTATAATGAAGCACGGGTGAACGACGGGCTTGAGCCAACCTTTAGCAATGAGTTAATCAGCCTGTACAGAAATGGTAACAGCTACAGGTATCCCGATATTGATTATTATTCATCTGAATATTTAAAAAAATCTGTGAATTATAACAATGTC
>JAFGPL010000028.1 GCA_016936215.1 Bacteroidales bacterium | reverse complement strand
AGGGTAGCTATGTCTGGAAAAGATAAGCGCTGAAAGCATCTAAGCGCGAAGCTTACCTCAAGATGAGATCTCCCTTAAGGGTCGTCAAAGACGATGACGTAGATAGGCTGCAGGTGTAAAGACGGTAACGTCAAAGCTGAGCAGTACTAATTACCCGTGAGCTTTCTTGTTGACAGCTTAATAAATATATACCAATGCGTCATAAGATATTTGTTCGTTCTTTATGTTTCGAACATCAGTCTTTAGGTGACTTTAGCGGTGGGGTTCCACCTCTTCCCATTCCGAACAGAGAAGTTAAGCCCACCAGCGCCGATGGTACTACATTAGTGGGAGAGTAGGTCGTCGCCAATCTTTAATCCCGGTTGCATTGCAGCCGGGATTTTTTTTTCTTGATTAATCTCACAGAAGACAATATATTTGCTCACCTTGAGTTATGTTTTTGTGCCTGCAAATATGAATAAAAACCTTGTACTGATTATCCTGCTTTTTAATTCAATTCTTGCCACCGGCCAGGTTGATTCCACACAGTCTATTTCATCATGGATGATGTCTGGGGATTTCTTTTCAAAAAAAACAATAAATATTGATACTGCCATCGAATCTTTCCAGGTTTATAACCCTGTTTACCGTTTATATTTTTCACATGCATCTTTGGGAAATTATGGCTCTCCTGTTATTTCCAATACATTTGCTGAACGGCAACCGTCGGGTGATTTGTTTTTTTTAAATTACTATTATCCATATCTGTATACATGGGATAAAACCTTGTATGTAAATACAAAACGACATTTCACAAAACTGTTGTTTATTGATGGTGGGTCATCCGCTGATAAAGAAGAAAGCCTTGAAGTGTTCCATACCCAAAATATAAATCCCGATTTAAATTTCGGGCTAAGGTACAATACCGTGTCATCACTTGGGCAATACCGTTTTCAGCGAATGAAAAGAAATTCATTCAGTTTTTTTTCGAGTTACGACGGGGATTTTTATAAATACAACCTGAGTGTTAATACCAATAACTTCATTATCAATCATAACGGCGGTATAGCGAACGATACGCTATTACTGCCCAAATATTATCAATCACCCGAAAACCTGCTTACAATATATAGCGGTAAGGGCAGCCCCCCAAGAGAACAGGCTGATGTGATGGATTCTGTTAAGAATATAAATCTTATATTGGTCAACAATTTCAATCTTTCGAGTTTTCTGACGCGAAAAGACACTTTATCGGCTGATTCACTTCCGGGTAAAACAAATATTGGGTTGATGCTGATAACCAATTTCGAGTCAACAAGAAAATCATTTATTGACCTGGCACCACAGACAGGCTTGCTTGCCGGGTTTTACGATTCAATCTATTTTAATAGTAACAAAACTTTTGATTCTTTATCATACAGGAAGCTCGATAACAATTTGCGGTTTTATATTACCGATAAGTTTAAAAATACAGCTTATGCAGGTATGGCAGTCGAATTTATTAAATACGCCTTTACAAGCCGCGATGACAGCTATAAAATTCCTTATGATCTTGACGGTAAAAGTGAAACTCCATTTTACTATAAAAACCATGAATCTAACCTTAAGTTTAACTCGGGTGCGTTCATCAATTTAAAGAATATTCAATTAAACCTTTATGGTTTTTTATATTTGGCAGGATACAAAGAAGGCAACTATTTAATAGATTCAGATATTGACCTGCCGGTCGGGAAAAACAGTAATGCTATGCTATCAGCAGGTTTTAACTATTCTTCAGAAAGACCCGCATACCTTTACCAGCATTACTATTCAAACTATTTCAACTGGTCGAATAATTTTAAACCGGGGAAAAAACTACGGTTATCACTTAAATACAGTCATTCGCCAAAAAAATTTGAATCGGAACTTAATTATTCGTTACTTTACAACCATGTTTTCTTTGATACAACTGGCTTACCGGAGCAACAGAATAAAAATATTTCGGTATTTGAATTAAGATTTTTTAAGAATTTTTATTTCTGGAAATTCAGTTCTTTGAACAAATTTGCACTGCAATTTGTTAATGATGAAACTTTGTTGGGATTGCCAAATTTATGTTTCAGCAATTCAACATTTTTTAAACATCATTTTCACTTTAATTTAACAAACGGTGGGTTTACGGCATTGTTAGGATTTGACCTTTTTTACGAAACAAAATATTACGGCTATGCTTATATGCCGCCAATATCAAGCTTTGTGAGACAGGTTGAAAAAAAGACCGGAGGCTATCCATATGTGGATATCTTTTTAAATATTAAGTTGAAACGGGTGTTATTCTTTCTTAAATTTGACCATGTTAATTCAGGATTACTTGATAGAAACTACTTCTCAATATTACATTATCCCAGGTACGAAAGAGTCTTTAAAGCAGGCATTTCGTGGAATTTTTATGATTAATTGATAAAAGCCTTAACAACTCTGATCAGATAGGGCCTATATTATTATTGATGGGAATAACGTAAAAAATCAATTAAATATGAAAAATTTTTTACAAATTACTGTATTACTGTTACTTTTATTTATTTCCTGCAAAGATGCTGAAAAGACTTCGCGAAAAGAAAGCGGGGTATCAGACCTTGAAAGAATAAGGCAAAGCGGGAAAATGATTGTTGTTACCGATTATAATTCAACAAATTATTTTATTTACCGTGGCCAGCCAATGGGTTACCAGTTTGAACTGCTTCAGGAACTCGCAGATTATATGGGGGTGAAACTTGAAGTGACTGTTAGCAATAATCTTTCAGAAAATTTTAAGAAACTTGTCGCGGGCGAAGTTGATCTTATTGCTTCAAATCTTACAGTTACAAAGGAGCGAAAAGAATTAGTGGATTTTACGGTGGCACATAGCCAGGCAAGCCAGGTACTCGTTCAGCGGAAACCAGATAATTGGGAGAAAATGAATAAAAAGGCCCTCGAGGACAATCTGCTTAGAAATCAATTGGACCTTTCGGGGAAAACTATTTATGTTCAGTCTAATTCCTCACATTCGGCCAGGCTTAGGAACCTTGCCGAAGAAATCGGCGACAGCATTACCATTGTTGAAGTTGATGAAGATGTGGAAATGCTGATTTCGAAAGTGGCAAACGGTGAGATTGATTATACAGTAAGCGACGAACATGTTGCTTCTGTTAACCAGACATACTATCCTAATATAGATGTGGAAACCAGGGTTAGTTTTCCGCAGAATATGGCGTGGGCTGTGAGAAAAGGGTCTGTAAAATTTCGTGAAGAAATAAACTACTGGTTGTCTGATTACAAGAAGACCCGGAGATTTAATGCAATGTATGCCAAATATTTCAACAACCATAAATCTTCTGAAATTGTAGTGAGCGATTTTTATGCCATAAATTCCGGCAGGATTTCTGAATACGACAAGTATATCAAAAAATTTAGTAAAGAGATTGATTGGGACTGGCGCCTGGTGGCATCGCTTATTTATCAGGAATCAAGGTTTAAGCCTACTGCTGTTTCGTGGGCCGGCGCATTCGGTCTAATGCAGCTTATGCCCGGTACAGCACAGAAAATGGGTGTGGATGAGAATGCCACTCCTGTTGAGCAAATCAAAGCAGGAACTGAACTTATTAAATGGCTTGAAGACCGTTTCATATATATCGAAGACCGCCCTGAAAGGGTTAAATTTGTGCTCGCCTCGTATAATGTAGGTTTCGGACATGTTCTGGACGCCCAGAAACTGGCCGAGAAAGATGGCAAAGACCCTAATAAATGGGACGATTGCGTGGATATGTACCTTTTGAAGAAATCAGACCCGGTTTTTTATAATGATCCGGTTGTAAAACACGGCTATTGCAGGGGTGTGGAAACATACAATTATGTAAGCCAGATTCTCGACAGGTACGAACATTATAAAAACATCATAAAAGATTAATGATGAAAAGAGGCTGTGTAAAAAGTCTTTCTCTAACACGATTTGTCATGTAGAGCGATAGCGAACTAAGCGCAGCCTGTCTGACTAGTACATCCAGGCAGGCCTGTCTGACTGGTTCATCCAGGCAGGCGATCTCATGAAATAAATATCTCATATTCATCAATATAGATTACTCCCTTTGGGGAGTGAAAACTGTTCTTCATTATCGTTCAGAATGACAAGAGAAGTGACTTTTTACACAGCCTATTTTTATGAATTTTCAGTAAAAATCCTTGTCCTCCTTATTATTTCAATAAACTCTGCAAGGATCATTGCTGTTGCCCCCCAGATATGATTACCCTGGATGTCGAAATAGGGTACTTCAATTTCGAATCCCCTTATTTTCATTATTTTAAATTTCTTGAGTGAAGGATCAATGATGGCTTTGATATCTGTTTCAATCAGGTATTCAACCTCAGTTTTGTCCGGGTTAAACACAGGCGCATGCCTGGTATAACCTATTACCGGAAACACTTTAAAACTACTTACCGGGATATCAAGCGGGGTAAGCTGTCCTAAAATTTCAACCGAATGCCTGTCAATACCTGTTTCTTCTTCTGCCTCACGCAGGGCGGTATGAATAATATCAGCATCGCCCGGTTCTGACTTGCCACCCGGAAGGCTTATCTGTCCGCTGTGCGGGCCATTGTATTCGTTTCGTTTGATGAATACGGTGGTTATCTGGTCATGCTTCGGATATAGCAATAATAAAACCCCAGCCTCGTGAAATTGCAGGGTTCCTTGTATGATCCCATGCATATCGGGTGCCATGCTGTATTGAGTCAAACTTCCCGGAAGTGCCTGTTTAAGTTCATTTTTAATTCTGTCAATTGCCTTGTCCATATACAAAGAGCACTAATTATAACGTATGGTTTTTACAGGACTTATCCTGGAAATTACCATGGCGGGCAACTGAAGAATAATCATAGTGAGAACAAGTGTACCGGCATTTAGCAGGACCAAATAAAGTATGTCGAGATTAATCGGCACATAATCAATAAAATATGATGATTGTTCAAGCTTAATAATCCTGAACTTATCCTGAAACCAGCATACCGAAAGGCCGATAAGATTACCCCAGAACAAACCCTTGACCATTAGGTAGGCTGCCTGGTATAGAAAAATTCGTTGTATGCTTTGATTTTGTGTGCCAATGGCTTTGAGTACCCCAATCATGTTTGTCCTGTCGAGTATCATAATCAGTAATCCCGATATCATATTAAAAGAAGCCACGATCAGCATCAGGCCGAGGATTATCCATACATTCTTATCAATCAGACCGAGCCAGTCAAAAATCTGCGGGTGTTTCTCCTTAATATTGGTGACCCTAAGCCCCGAGCCGTCTTCGAATATCCTTGTGCCTGCAATACCGGCAACCATATAGGTCATGTAATCAATATCCCTGAAGTTTTTTACCAGTATCTCAAAACCACTTACCTGGTCATCGTTCCAATTGCTTACTTTTTGAATATGCCCGATATCT
>JAFGPL010000298.1 GCA_016936215.1 Bacteroidales bacterium | reverse complement strand
TGTTCCCAGATAAGTATCAGGATCGCCAAATTCATTTGGGTTGGCCATGTTCCTGATTCCATTGCCAGTCAGGTGGACCTGATCTCCGCAATAATAATTGGCAGTTGTAGGATTAGCATAAAAATCAACAGAAATACCAAATATGTCACTAAATGATTCATTGAGTGCCCCTGATTCATAAGAATATATCAAACCTGCAGAATATTCTGTAACAGCATGGGTTATCTCATGGGCTACAATATCAAGTGAAGTTAGTGCTGAAAATGTAACGCCATCTCCATCTCCATATGTCATAAAGCTGCCATTCCAGAATGCATTTGCATAATTGGTGGAATAATGAACATAACTTTTTAAGGTTGAGCCGGCATTGTCGTATGAGTTCCTTCCAAACCTGTGAAAGTAAAAATCATAGGTCATTTCTGTTCCAAAATGGGCATCGTATGCTGCATTATCCTGATTGGCAATAACATCCCAATAGTTATCACTATCTGTAAAATCAACTGCACTTGAATAATTTGTGCTATTGTTTAAATCATAGGTTTCAACCCTTCTGCCGGATTCTCTTAAACGATAGTTTGTACCGGTGTAATCGGTTGTGATGTTTCTTGTACCATTGTATTTGGTAACAGCAGTGCCAACTGAATCAACAATGTGAATTCTGTCTATGGTATTGAGAATCTCACCCAGATGTGCATCAACAAAGATCCACTTTCTTGAAGTGGGAGCGATTGACCAGATATCAAATTTGTATGCAAGATAAAATTTATCATTCTTTGGCAGGATGACAAGTTCACCCCTGGTTCTTAACGATTCATCACCTTCCCAGATATAGCTTTCTGCATTTGAAAAATTTATAGCCTTTGTAAATGCGGCGCTCTCCGAGATGGATGGCTCGGTGTCAATATCGTCTGCAATGAAATACTCTCCATTGGCTGAAGATACCAGACCATTTTCTTTATGTAAATGATATACAAAACCTTCTACAGGAATGTTTTTGTAATGCAACTGATACTTTTGGTGTAATATGCCTTTTTGGTCTCTATGTTCGTTTTTTACTTTAAAATGGTATAAAGGGGATAGATTTAATGATGTGCTCAACAGAGCCTCATCTGCCTGGTTTATCATCCTTTTCCGCTGATCAAACTCAATGTATTTGATTGTCCCTTTTTGGGCATCTTTGAAAACTTTTTTACTTCCCGGAACAATTTGATTTGCTTGTTTTTGATGAAAAATCTGGGAGTAGGTCAGGTTAAAATTAAGGTTGATAATAGCAAACATTGCCATTAAGGCAAACGATTTTGCCAGGGTGACAGTGGTTTTCATAATTCTGAGAGTTTAATAGGGTTTAAATTTTGTCCTCAGGACAGAAGTCCTTAACGGATTAACAGTTTTTAAGTGATTAGTTATTTATCTTCAATTTATAATTATAAAATTCTATTATTCTTAGTTTGATATATTATATTATTAATAAGCGATATATTAAAAGATTCCGGATTAACCTATTCAAATATTATTTAAATTTTGTTTGTAATTTTTTTGTGACAAAATACGAATTTTACTTCATATAAGGAATTGATTTTGACAAAAAACTGTTTTTGAATGACAAGAATTAAAATTTAATGAGGCTTGTATTAAAGAACATAACTTTTTGAAGGCATTCTGCTGGTTAATAGCTGGCTTTTTCAAAGAACTATCATTTTATTAAGAATTAATTCAGGGTTATTATTATTTTATCAGGGATCGAATATTTTATTGTTTTTGTTTACGTTAAGTTGAAGTTTAAAATATGCCTGATGCGCAATTATGATCATCCTGATAGGTGTTTGAAAAAAAATATTGATTAATTTAAAAAATCAATATATTTAGGTTTCAAAAGAATATAATTATTTCACGCACAAATTTATCAGTTATAGCATTGCATTCAAATTATCATTTAATCCAATCATATAATGAAGCCATTAGTATTGTTTTCAATCGGATGCTTGTATATTCTAAGTTCTTGTGCTCCAAAAATTTCATCTACTGTAAGTAAAGCATATAACCCCCTTGATTACAGGGAAGAGGTAAAGGTATATGGATTGCAGGACCCTGTACCTGCTGATGCTGAAGAACTGGGAATTGTAAAAATTGGTGATACTGGATTTTCTGTTAATTGTAATCTTGAAATGGTTATATACAATGCCCAGATGGAAGCAAGAAAAATCGGTGGAAATGCTATTAAGATCATCTCTCATAAGATACCGAGTGCAATGGGAAGCTCTTGTCACAGGATTTCAGCAAAAATTCTGAAAATTGATAATAGGGTTCATGATAATGAGTTAGATATTACCCAAACTGATGAAAACAAAGAAGATTATGCGCTTTTGCATGTATATCGTTTTGCGGGAGTTGGCGCTCTTGTTAATTATGATTTGTTTCTCGGAGATTCAGTTATCTGCCGGGTAAGTAACAACCGGAAAGAAACCATAAAGATAAAAAAAGACGGTATGAATACTTTATGGGCAAAAACAGAAGTAAAGTATGAAATACCTGTGAACATAAAATTTGGAAATGAATATTATCTGCGTTGTGGAATAACCATGGGTGCATTTGTCGGACATCCCAGGTTAGAACTTGTGGATAAACAAATTGGGAGATTCGAATTTGAGTCAGTGAAAACCAAAAGCACAGATAAAGATTTGATTATTTTACACGATGGAAGAAAGGTCGAATGTATTATCACGGGTGAAGATGATGATAATGTGTTTTTCAAAACCATTTATGATGACAGGGAGGTGGAAACACACATCAAAAAGTCTAAAATAAGAGAAATTCAAAAAGTTGAATAAACCTTATACTTTAACTATTATGAATAAACACAAATCATTACAGTTCGCATTTATTGTATCACTGTTAATAATCTCCACCTATGCGTTTTCACAAGACCTGATTGTGACAAGGGAAGGTGACTCTTTAAACTGTAAAATCACAAAAGTAAAGACAGATTATATTTATTTTACTTTTATGCATAATGATGAAATCAGGAATACATTATTGCCGTTATACAATGTAGATCAATACCAATATAACTATTTTGTTACAGTTCAGGTCCCGCCATACCGTTTGCCGGTTCGCCAGCCTTATCCGCATTTCAGGGCTGCTTTGAGTGGCGGTTGGAGCAACAGGACAGCAAAACTGAGTGATGATATACCTTCTGAATTTAGAGATTATTTTGAAGAACTGAAATCGGGACATCAATTCTCTGTGGATTTATCATATTATTTTTCAGAACACTTGGGAGCCGGATTCAAGTATAACCGGTATTGGTCGAGCAATAAAATTAATAGTGTCTATATGACCCTTCCTGATGGCACCATACGAAATGGTGCTATGAGCGATAATATTGGAATTCAGTTTGCCGGCCCCTTTGTTTCCACACGTATACTCAACAGAAATAAAAGAAATAGTTTGAATATATTATTTGCGGTAGGTTATCTTGGATATAAAGATATTGCAACGCTAATTGATGATTATACCATTACCGGAAATACCATGGGAGTATGCTGGGACATAGGTTACGATATTGGCATATCAAAAAATCTTGCCATTGGATTTCAGGTTTCTTTAACCTCAGGTACTTTAACTGAAATAACTGCCACAGACGGTATTAATACTGAAACAATTAAACTTGAAAAGGAAAATTATGAGAACATATCACATGTTGATCTTTCTATTGGTTTAAGAGTTATCCTTTAAGTTATTTCGATAAATGAAGTGGCTGTTTACATCGTATTTATCAATTTTGTCCGGTTGGTAAATTTGCATAATAAAACCTGGCAAATTCTGGTAAATATTACCAAAAGTAGCTAACCGGGAATAATCTTTTTCACCTATCCACTTTACAATCTTTAAAAAATAGATATATTTATGCTCTTAAATCTAACCAAATGGAAATATTATCAATGGAAAACTGGTGGGGGGCCATGGGAAATGCCGAAAAAATCTACTGGCTGATTGCTGTCCCTTCTACAGTACTATTCCTTGTACAGTTGATCTTAACCTTTGTTGGTGGCGATGTTGACCATATTGCCGATGCCTCCGATCATGATGTTTCTTTTGACCACGATCAGGGCATCGGATTTCAGTTCATCAGTATTAAAAACCTGGTGGGTTTTTTTGCCATTTTTGGGTGGACAGGTGTTGCCATGCTTCATGGTGGTAAAACAATCGGGGCTACTGTTTTTATTTCAGCCATTGCCGGCTTGTTGATGATGGTTATTATGGCTTCACTGATGTATTACCTGGGTAAACTCACCGAAGACAGTACACTGAACCTGTCAAATGCGATAGGGAAAATCGGCACTGTTTACCTGCGTATCCCTTCTAAAAGAAGCGGGATGGGCAAAGTACAGCTAAATGTTCAGGGTTTTCAGACCCTCGATGCCATAACCGACGATGAGGAAGATATCAAAACCGGTGCGGTTGTTGAAGTAACCAATACCATCAACAATGAAGTGCTTCTTGTGAAAAAACAATAATACAAACCTGTAAAACTAACCAATAATGGAACAATATTTAGTATTAGTCGTAACGCTGGCAATTCTTTTTGTCTTTATTTTAATCGTTACTTTTCTCCGACGTTATAAACGTTGTCCTTCCGACCGTATTCTTGTAATTTACGGAAAAGTTGGCAAAGGCCACGAAGCCGAGTCGCGTTCATCTAAGTGTATTCATGGAGGCGCCGCCTTTATCTGGCCTGTTATCCAGGATTACGAGTTTCTCGACCTTACGCCCATCTCTATCGAGATAAACCTTAAAAGTGCACTTAGCAAGCAAAATATCAGGGTAGATGTGCCTTCAATCTTTACCGTGGGTATCTCTACCGAACCGGGTGTGATGAGCAATGCTGCCGAGCGCTTGCTGGGACTGGCACAGCAGGATATCAGCAATCTCGCCAAAGATATTATTTTCGGCCAGTTGCGCCTGGTTGTTGCTACCATGGATATTGAAGAGATCAACAGCAACCGTGACCTGTTCCTCGATGCGGTATCGCGAAATGTTGAGGCTGAGTTGAAAAAAGTGGGGCTGAAACTTATAAATGTTAACGTCACCGACATTAACGATGAATCTGGCTATATTGAGGCCCTGGGAAAAGAAGCTGCCGCCAAAGCCATCAACGATGCCAAAAAAAGCGTGGCAGAAAAAAACAGGGATGGTTCCATTGGTGAGGCCAATGCCATGAAAGACCAGAGGATACAGGTGTCCTCGGCCAATGCAAATGCTGTTGAAGGTGAAAACGATGCCTTGATCCAGATTGCCAATTCAAATGCCACAAGGCGTGAGAAAGAGGCAGAAGCAGAGAGAAAAGCCGTTGCTGCTGAAAAAGTCAGTCAGGCCAAGGCCCTTGAAGAAGCCTATGCTGCAGAAAGAGAGGCTGAAATGAGCCGCGCGGAGAAAGAAAAAGCAACCCAGATTGCCGACATTATTATACCTACACAAATTGACAAGGAAAAAATAGAAATAGCTGCCGAGGCCATTGCCGAGCAAACCCGTAGGCATGCCAAAGGTGATGCCGATGCTATTTTTATGAAAATGGAAGCCCAGGGTAAAGGTTTGTATGAAATTCTGAGTATGCAGGCCAACGGTTTTGAAAAACTTGTAAAAGCAGCAGGTAACGATCCGCAAAAGGCTGTTATGATGATGATTGTTGACAAACTGCCCGAATTGGTCAAAACACAGGTTGAGGCCGTCAAGAACCTTAAAATTGATAAAGTTACTGTTTGGGATACAGGTGGAAAAGATGGTAAAGGCTCTTCCACTGCCAGCTTTTTTTCAAGTATGATGAGCGCCATTCCTCCCTTGCAGGACCTTTTCAGGCAAGCAGGCATGGAACTCCCCGACTTTCTCAAAGGAACCCCAGGGGAGAAAAAAGCAGAAAAGAAAGAGGAAACAGCTACAAAACCTGAGTTAAAAGCAGAAACAAAAGATAAACAACAGGCCGGCAAAGAGGCCAGAAAGAAATAATATCTTTAACATAGTTTCTGTCTATCTGGTCAGGTGTTGGTTCTGATTTACCGGTGGGGTTAATGGGTCAATTCCCCATAACCTTGTTATAATAATTTTTTAAAATGCTGTTTTAAAATACCATTAAAAGTTGTAATTTTTGGTTATGAAAAAGATACCGGCAAAATCTGATCAGGAAATTTCTGCGAGTATTCGTCAACTCAGCCTTATTTTAAAAATTACCAGGGCTATTATCTGTACACTCGATTATGAGAAAGTCCTGCAGATTATCAGCAATGGTATGTCCGAACTGCTCGGCATTGAAAGCGCGGCAATTTACCTGCTTGAAGGTAACGATCAGTTGTACCTTGGTGCAACCACTCCGCCTTTAGACCCGGGGATGCCCGATTCACTGCGCAGGGCGCCACTATCAGATCATCCGCACATCCATCAGTCTGTTATAACAAAGCAGCCGCAGCTTATAGCAGATACTGCCAATGAACAGTTATCGCCTGCCGAAAAGAATGTGATTGAAATGAGGTACCTGCGAAGTTTATTGTTCTTTCCTTTTGTGCAGGAAGATGCGGTATTGGGGGTGCTCATTGTTGGTACCTGTAACAAGTCAAGAGGTTTTTCGCCGTCTGAAATTGACCTTGGGCAGACCGTCGCCAACCAGTTATCAATAGCGATACAGAATACACGTTTACATGCCGATTTGAAGAACCATAAAGAAAACTTAGAACTGCTGGTGCAGGAAAAAACAAAAGACCTCGATGCAGCCATCGAAGAACTCAGGGCTGCCAATGAAGAGTTGTTCTCAAAGAACGAAAGCATCTTACAACAAAATGAAGAGCTCGAAACTGCCATGCAGCACCTGAAAGACACACAGACACAACTTGTCCAGGCAGAAAAGATGGCATCACTTGGGATACTCACGGCCGGTGTGGCCCATGAAATAAACAATCCGCTGAATTTCATCATGGGCGCTTATGTCGGCCTCGAAGATTATTTCAGAATGCATGGAAACAATGATGAGAAAACAATTCCAATTCTTCTCAAAGCCCTAAAAACCGGTGTAGACAATGCATCCAGGATTATACAAGGGCTTAACCAGTTTAGCAGGGAAAGCAAAACCTATCGTGAAGATTGCGACATTCATGCCATTCTTGACAACTGCCTGTTAATGATGAATAACCAGTTGAAAGGTCGGGTTAAAATCAGGAAAGAATATCATCCTGCACCACTGATTATAAAAGGCAATGTCGGAAAAATGCACCAGGTTGTCTTGAATATTCTTGGCAACGCTTCCCAGGCCATAGAAAGTAAAGGGGAGATATCTGTTCAGACTTTTGCTTATGATAATCAGGTAATAATTGATATAAAAGACACAGGATGCGGCATTGCGAAAGAAAATCTTTCAAAAGTTACCGATCCGTTTTTTACAACAAAACCACCCGGTAAAGGCACCGGGCTTGGTTTGTCAATCACCTATAGTATTGTTAAAGAGCATAAAGGGAAACTCGAATTTGAATCTGTGCCCGGACAGGGTACCAGCGTAAAAGTAATATTGCCAAACAAGTAATTTTATGAACGGGAAAATCAAAATTCTGTATATTGATGATGAAGAGATCAACCTCGAACTGTTCAGGATCAATTTTTCAAAAAAATATGAGGTGATTACCGGGTTAAGCGGCCACGAAGGACTGGATATCCTTGATAAAAACAACGATGTGAAAGTTGTTATCAGCGATATGAGAATGCCCGAAATGAATGGTATCGAGTTTATTATGCGGGCCAAAAACAAACATCCGCAGATAAAATTCTTTATCCTCACGGGTTTTGACATTACCGAAGAAATTATCAAGGCTATTTCAAAGGGTTTTGTGATGAAGTATTTTAGAAAACCATTTAACATGGCCGATATTGAAAGGGCCATTGATAATGCACTTTAAGTTTACAAATCTGTATAAGTATAATTGTTCATGTTCTCCCGGTTGTATATTATTCCTTTAAAGATTTTCATTTATTTTTATTAAATTGGTTCAAATTACATGAATTGAATTGATTTTTGTTATTTTTATCATGGTCATTGCACTGTCTTGTAATTTTGAGGTAAAACTTCATCCTAAGTGGTTATTTTATGGAGCATACTGTTAATACAGAGAGAAACAACGCGAAACCGGTATCCGGGCAGGAGCCCCGAAAGACCGGAACAGGTGTAT
Source organism: Bacteroidales bacterium (assembly GCA_016936215.1). Taxonomy (GTDB): domain Bacteria; phylum Bacteroidota; class Bacteroidia; order Bacteroidales; family UBA10428; genus JAFGPL01. The sequence continues at coordinate 16,293 of JAFGPL010000298.1, read as the reverse complement.
CAAAATGGTTTTTCAGTCTGAAAAATAAGCTAAGGGTCGTGATTCTGGCATCGGCCACTGGTCTTGCCCTGTTAATTTTACTGGCTGCCTTTTTTATCCTCAGGAGCTATCAGTCGCGTGAAACATTTTCCGACCTTAAAGCCATCAGCCAGTTCAAATCGCACCAGTTAGCGCAGTATTTTCATCAGTTAGAAAACCAGCTTTTATTGGCCATACGCGATGTTAGGGTTTCAGAGGCATACGATGGACTGTCCTCTGCCTTTGGCATGATTGAATCAGACTCGTACGAGCTGCCCGAATACCAAGGGCTTTCGACTATGTCAGAGATGTTGGTGGATTATTATAAGACCGATATAATACCGGTTTTGCAATCGAAAATTGATAATAATGTCAGCCAGCAAGATATTCTTCCTGCTGATGATAAAACCGCTATCCTCCAGTTTCTGTATATTGCCAATAACGGGGCGCCCATTGGGTTCAGGCATAAAATGATAAACGCGGGCGATCAAAGTAGCTATACTGCTGCCCATCAGCAGTATCACCCTTTTTTCAGGGAATTAATGTCTGCCCTTGGTGTGTCTGATATCATTCTTGTTAATGGAACTACCGGCGATATTTTATATACCTGTCAGAAGGAAATCGATTTCGGCACCAATATATTTACCGGCCCTTTTAAAAGTTCCAATCTCGCGCTTGCTTGCCAGAAAGCATTGTCAGCCGGGCCGGGTAAACCCGTATATACAGATATGGAATTATACCTGCCTGCAAGGTTCCAGCCATCATCTTTTATTGCATTGACAATCAACACTGGGGCAGGGCAAAAGGCGGTTGTGGCTTTCCGCTTTGCCGCTTCGGGTCTTGACAATATTCTTGCAGGAGGTTACACCGGTAATATTAACAGGTTTATTGAAACCGGAGGGAACCTTTACCTGGTTGGGGACGATTATACTTATCGGTCGAACGATTTAAGGCTGAAGTTCCAGGATGCTGATTTTGTTAAAAGCCTGATTAAAAATGATCACAGGAAAAAAGCCGTAGCGCAGGTAGACAGCCTGAATACAACCGTCAGGATTATTTACTTCGATCACCGGGTTTTTGAAAAAGCAGCGCTCGGCTACGATGATACACAGGTATTCAGAGATGCCGCAGGCACAAAGGTGTTCGCAGTTGTTTCGCCGTTACAAACCCGATTCGGGGACTGGTTCCTCGTCGTTCAGAAAACAAAAGCCGACACATTCATCGGAACAAATAAACTACTGTTATGGGGATTGTTGGTTTTGGCTGCCCTTACCATTGTGGTAATCATTTTTACGAACAGGTTCGGCAATATGGTTTCTTTAAAACTGAATGCCATTAAAAATAACCTGCATTCAGCCATGCTGGGTCAGGAATCTGGCCATCTCGCAGTGATTTCAGTTGATGAACTTGGTACAGTGGTTTCACAGGTCAACGATCTGTCTGTGCGCATAAAAAATGCGTCAGACTTTGCCCTTGAAATGTCCAATGGTAACATGGAAGCATTATTCGAGCCACAGGGAGAGAATGATGTATTTGCAGGCTCTCTGAACAAACTTAAAGACAGCCTCGTTGATGCACGTAAAGAGGAGCAAAAAAGGAAAATTGAAGATGAAATGCGCAACTGGACCACCCAGGGTATCGCGAAATTCAATGACCTTTTGCGCCATGAAAACGATAATATTGAAAAGTTTACCTACAGCATCATTAAAAATTTGGTGGCTTACCTGAATGCCAACCAGGGGAGTATTTTCCTTCTCGAAGGCGATGAAGGCGATGAACAGGTGTTAAACCTTACCGCATGCATTGCCTGGGACCAGCAGAAATTTCTGAAAAAGCAGATAAAAATTGGTGAAGGGCTCGTGGGCCAGGTTGTTCAGGAGCGTCAGACAATTTACCTGAAAGAAATTCCTGAAGATTACATCACCATTACAAGCGGGCTTGGAGATGCCAATCCCAGGAGCCTGCTGATTGTGCCCATGATGTACAACGATGTGATTACGGGTGTTTTTGAGATTGCTTCTTTCAACGAGTTCAAACCGCATGAGATAGAGTTTGTTGAAAAGGTGGCTGAAAGCACTACCATCACGCTGAATGCTGTAAGGTTAAACGTAAAGACCAAACTGTTGCTGGAAGAATCGAACGAACGGGCTGAAGAGCTTGCTGCGCAGGAAGAGGAGATGCGACAAAATCTTGAGGAACTCAAAGCTACGCAGGAAGAGATGACAAGGGTGAAAGAAGAAAGTGCCATCAGAGATGCCCAACAACGTGAGCAGCAAAAAGCACTGTTAGACCAGCTTAAGAAAAACAATGAAGACCTGCTGGAACAAACCCACGTGCTCGAGTGGGAAAAGCTTATGTTCAACAGGTTGATGGACAGCATACCTGCCCGTGTTACATATAAAGATACAGAAAGCCGCTACATCAGGATAAACCAGGCCAAGGTTAAAGCTTTGGGCATAAGTTCCCAGGATGAGGTGCTGGGCAAAACCGACTTCGATATTTTCGGCGCTTCTCATGGCCAGAAAGCCCTCGATGCCGAAAAACAGATGATCCGTTCCGGGGTATCTGTCGAGAATAAAGAAGAACTTATCAGGTTCAAAGACGGAAGGGTAACATGGGGCTCTACAACAAGGGTGCCTTTACGCGATGAAGACGGGACGGTTAAAGGAAGCCTGGTCTTTACATGGGATATAACCGATCTTAAAAACTCACAGTTCAGGCTTGAGGTAAACAATAAGATTGTACACCACATTGCATCCAATATGCCGGTACTTCATTACAGTATAGATCAGAAAGGCGCTGTTATTTTCTTCAGGGGTAAAGGTTTGAAATATCTTAAACTAAAAGAAGACGAACTTACCGGGAAAGATTTCTATAAGATGTACCCCGAACTCAAAACAATTCTTGAGGTTGATCTGGGTGACGAAGGATACAGTTTCGTACAGCACGTGAACGACCACGAACTGAGGCATATCATATTTTCCAACCGGACCACCAGCGGTGGTTATACGGGCATAGCCTTCGAACTTTGCGGTACCGAATAATGGCATATAATTTTATTATCTTCTGTATCATACTGTCCCCACGGCATCCTATCGTTTAAGCATAACTGGAAGCTTCATGGAAATTTCTTCCCCCTTTCCTAAAGGGGGTTAGGGGGATTTCTCATTTCCCCTTTGTAAAGGGGGATAAAGGGGGATAAAGGGGGATTTCTCCACTCACCCCTCACCACTCCCCAACCCACAACGCCCTAATCACCCGCTTTACTGCAACATAACCACGCCAGATGGGCCAATGGTATCAATTACCCAGCTATTTCTTTCACATTCGTTTTAATCTTATACAATTTTTCTTATTTTTGCCGCGGGTTTGTGAAATTTTCGGTTCACAATTAAAAGTTTGGTTCCGTAGCTCAGTTGGACAGAGCAACAGCCTTCTAAGCTGTGGGTCGGGCGTTCGAATCGCCCCGGAATCACGAGGTAAATTAAAGGCCACCGCGTGTGGCTTTTACTGCCTTTGTCATGCTGACGAAGGAACTTAGCGAAGCCTGTCTGACTGGCGTATCCAGGCAGGCCTGTCTGACTGGTAAATCCAGGCAGGCGGTTTCACGAATCACGCTTCTGCATGATGAGTAACAAAGCATCTCTTTATAAGAGTCATTGCAATGAAAGAAGGTCCTTCGCTGGCGCTCAGGATGACAAACACACAACTAAGGATGACAACTGCACATCTCTCTCTTTCTCTTTGTCATGCTGACGAAGGAAGCATCTCTAAGAATTTGATTAAGCATGAAAGGAAGCCATGCACTGCATTTATCAATATATAAGGGGCTTTTATTTCCTAATCGTCAGAACCAAATACCTTGGTTAGGATATTGCCGACAGTGGTGGTGGCCCATTTCCACGGGTCCCTGCGAATTTTTATCTCCTCATTGCCTACCTTAAAGAAAAGGCCGTCAAGCGCCTTCTGTGTGGAAAATTCACCCAGGTTGCTGTTGATCGAAGCCGGAAGGTCAATATTACTGCCCAGCAGGTTGGCAAGGGTTATGGCAGTCTGTACATCGCTTCGCCCCATAAAACTGTTGTATGTGGTGGTAAGCGAACTCCATGCCTCCGTGGCCGATACGTCCGCAATCAGGTCTTTGTCAAGCGAGGCATTTATTTTCGGGGCATAAAGCGCTGTTAATGGGTCATAAGTTTCATTCATCAGGTATTTGGTGGCTGCAGTGGAGTCAAAAGCTGCGGCAGCAGTAGACTTCTTCGATGGTACCGTTCCGTGCAGGATATCCCATCCCTGCGATATGGTAAGGTTGGTAATCGCGTTTTTAAAAATAGGCGCTGCATCCCGGGCTGCATCTTCTGCCGATCGGTTCACCGCATAAATAACCTTTTCAAAAGTGTTTTCAAGCCCTATGGTAGAACTTATCGAAGCAAGCGTTGTGTTACTGTTGATCTCGTCACGTATGGCAGCAACCTCGGGAGGCAAAGGAATCTTCACCAGCGGATTGCCATAATACCCGTCCCTAAGCGACAACGTCCCCGATGCCGTATCTGTGCCTACATTCAAAGCAGTTTTCAACCCTTCGATAATCTCCCCGTCGGTCAAACCCTCGGGAAGGTTATCCTCAAGCCATTCGCAACCTGCAAGCAGCGATGCTGCCACTATTATTGAAATAAATATTTTTTTCATCTGAAGAATTTTAAAGCGGTTAAACAATCTCTTTAACGTGAAAAAAAACAATAAGTTTGTATAAATTTATATAAAATAATGGTCATGGGTGAACAAAAAATCAATCGCCGCCATTTTATAAAGAAAACAGGCATGAGTGCTGCCTTTGCGGGTCTTGCTGCCTGCCCTTCTTTAGGTTTTGATTTGATAAAAAACGAAACTTCAAATTCTATGCCGCGATATAAAGGTTTTAACCTGCTCGATTTTTTTTCTCCCTTTGAGAATCCCAATCAAAAAGGTAATATCACCACCGAAGAAGACCTGAAATGGCTGGCTGGATGGGGTTTTGACTTTGTAAGGATACCAATGGCCTATCCTCGTTACCTGAACGCTGATTTTTCACGAAATATCACCCCCGATGATGTTTATAAGCTTGATGAGCGAAAACTTGAACAGGTTGACAACCTGGTCTATATGGCACATAAACATGGGTTGCATGTGAGCCTTAACCTGCACCGGGCGCCGGGTTATTGCATCAATGCAGGTTTTCATGAGCCCTATAACCTCTGGAAAGATGCCGAAGCACAGGAAGCTTTCTATTTTCACTGGGGTATGTGGGCGAAAAGGTATAAGGATATTTCTTCCCGGCTCATCAGTTTTGACCTGTTGAATGAGCCTACCATGCGCGAAGATATGAACGACCAGTATTCAAAACATACGCCTGTGCCGGGCGGTTTATACCGCGAAATCGCCCGCAAGGTTGCAGAAGCTATTCGCAGCGCCAATCCTGGTCATTTTATCATAGCCGACGGCAACAATGTGGGTAATGACATCATCCCCGAAATTGAGGATTTAAATATCGCGCAAAGCTGCAGGGGATACTTTCCACATTATGTCTCCCATTATAAAGCGCCATGGGTGTTTAAAGATCCTTCCCAGGCCCCTGAACCGGTATGGCCGGGTACCATCAATAATCAGCAGTTCGGCAGGGAACAGCTTGAGGCTTATTATAAGCCCTGGATAGAATTATCAAAAAGAGGGGTAGGGGTGCACTGCGGCGAATGTGGTTGCTGGAACAAAACACCGCACGCTGTTTTTCTCGCCTGGTTTGAAGATGTGCTCGACATCCTTACCCAAAATAAAATAGGGTATGCTTTATGGAATTTCCGCGGAGATTTCGGCATCCTCGATTCGGGCAGAAATGATGTGGAATATGAAGACTGGCACGGCCATAAACTCGATGGTAAACTGCTCGGCCTGCTGAAGAAATACTAACGGGAAACATTAACCCGTAACCTCTTATTCCTTTGTGTCACTATGCGTTTGCTCAGCGCAACTTTGCGTAATAGCTTTATTAGCCTGAAAAAGCCACGAGCCACGAGCCACGAGCTGCGAGTGAAAACCGGGACCTGTAAACCTTTTGTCTTTTATCTTTCGTCTTTTATCTTTTGTCTTTTATCTTTAGTCCTTTATCTTTTGTCCTTTATCTTTTGTCTTTTATCTTTTGTCCTTCCCTAAAGGCCTAAAGGCCTGCCGCCTAAAGCCTTCACCCTTATATCTCCAACCTGTACGACAATCCCAGGCCTATGATGCTGCTGAGTTTCGGTTTTGGTTCCCCGAACTCGTTTTCAAACATATAGAAAGTCTCAAGGCTTAAATCTTTATACACGTCCCAGTCGAGCCCGATGGCAAACCTGTAATTGGTAATTTCGTTGAAACCATTAAGTTTGAAATATGGTTCAAAAGAAATATACGGGTCAACAAATTTGGTCATGTTATAATCCACAGAAACTTTGTTCCTGAAATAGCTTTCCGATTCCCTGGTGTGCTCTTCAAAAGTCTGCTGAAAACGCAGCCGGTATTTGAAATCCAGTGGGAATCCTTTTTTTGACCATTCATAAATCATGTCTGCAGTGTACCTGTATTTGTTGTGTGACTCAGGATCGTAAGAATACCTGAAGCTCCCTTTTACGCTGAAATGTTTGTTCAGGTCGTACAACACACCTGCTTCCGAGATTAAAACATTCATTCTTGAAATGTTGTTGTTGAACCTAACCTGTTCTTCCACATCCACGCGAAGGTCTTTGTTAATGTCGAGCTTAAAGGTTGCACCCGACCAGAGTTCTTTGTCTTTTTTTTGTGAAAAACCAAAATGGCAGGCAATAAATAATAAACCTGCGAGTGAAAAAATCCGTCTTTTACTAATCATCATGTTTGGGATATCTGATACCACATTCTTTTCTTATTCTGTCGAGTGTTTCGATTAATTGCAGGCTTTTGTGATGTTTCATGAGTTCGCTTTCGGTTTTTCCTTCGCTAAGGCATTTCATTGCTTCCTCAGCTTCGTAATTGTAACCGTTGCCTTTATATTTCGGGGTGATTTCGGTGTCTGTTCCGTCTTTAATAAGCGAAATGCGCGCCGGCATAAAGAAATCGCTGTGTAAATATATACCCCCATCGGTACCGGTGATCATTGCATCAATACTGGTTTTTGCAATGATCGAGGAATAGAGGCTCGCAAGTTGTCCGTGCGGGTATTTAAAGATGAAGGCGCAGTTTTCATCCACCCCTGTGTGACCGAAAGATGCCAGGGCTTTTACCTGGTCTGGTACACCTAAAAACTCCAGCGCCAGGTAGGCGGGATAAATACCGACATCGAGCAGTGAACCACCGCCCAGTTCTGGATTAAACAACCTGCCTTCCGGATTTTTGTCTGCTTTAAAACCAAAATCGGCCCTGATGAGCTCAATATCGCCAATAATCCCCGAAGCGATGGTTTCTTTAATTCTTTTTACCGAGGGCAGATAAGCCGTCCACATGGCTTCCATCAGCAGGGTCTTCATCTCACCGGCCTTGGTAACCATCTTTTTTACCTCTGTCAGGTTTATTGCAAAAGGCTTCTCACAAAGCACGGGTATTTTGTTTTCAAGGCACATTAGTGTGTTTTCACAGTGAAGCGTATGCGGGGTTGCGATGTAAATGATGTCTATTTGTTTGTTTTCAACAATTTCTTTGTAACTCCCATAGGCATGCGGCACATGATATCTTGCGGCAAAATTTTCTGCTTTTTTCTTGTTTCTTGAGGCAACAGCAAAAAGCTTTGCATTGGGCAGACAGGACAACCCTTCGGCAAATTTTGCCGCGATAAACCCTAAACCGATGATGCCCCAGTTGTAAACCTTCATATTATTCTGAGAGTATTTTTTCTATTTGTTGAAGTTCGGAATTGTCAAAATAGAGGTTCTCAAGGGCGCCAAGATTGTTATGAAGCTGCTCAACCGAGCTGGCGCCAATTAATACCGATGTCACCCGGGGGTCTTTCAGCAGCCAGGCTATGGCCATTTGTGCAAGCGATTGTCCTCTTTGGGAGGCTATGAGGCTAAGGCCTTTTACCTTGCTGATTATTTCGGGTGTAATCTGTTCTTTTTTCAGAAAGCCATCGGGTTTGGATGCCCTCGACCCTTCGGGTATCCCTTTCAGGTACCTGTCGGTAAGCAATCCTTGCGCGAGCGGCGAGAAGGGTATGCAACCAATACCTTCATGTTCAAGTACATTCAATAGGTCTTTTTCTACCCAGCGGTCGAACATCGAATAGCGTGGCTGGTGTATCAGGCAGGGTGTGCCCAGGCTTCTGAGGATACGGCTGGCATTTTGTGTCATTTCTGCAGGGTAATTTGAAATTCCGGCATAAAGCGCCTTACCTTGCTTTATTGCTGTGTCAATAGCGCCGAGGGTTTCTTCAAGCGGGGTGTCAGGATCGGGCCTGTGCGAATAGAAAATATCAACATAATCGAGTTGCAGCCTTTTAAGGCTTTGGTTAAGGCTGGCAACCAGGTATTTCCTTGATCCCCATTCACCGTATGGCCCTTCCCACATATAGTAGCCGGCCTTGGTAGAGATGACCATCTCGTCGCGGTGGTTTTTAAAGTCTTTTTTAAGAATAAGGCCGAAATTCTCTTCTGCCGATCCATCTGGTGTGCCGTAATTGTTGGCAAGGTCAAAATGGGTAATGCCGGCGTCGAAGGCAGCCCTGATGATGGCGCGTGAAGTCTCGAAATTATCAGTGCCGCCGAAATTATGCCATAACCCGAGCGATATGGCAGGAAGTTTCAAACCACTTCTGCCGCAATAGTTATAGATCATCTTTGAATATCTTGCCGAAGACGGTATATAGATCATGAAGTTATTCTTATGGTCGTAAAAATAATAATTATCTTTCTGTTAATTTGACAAGGTTATAAGAATTCATTAATTATTTTTGCTTTAATAAGATGTTTTGGTAATTTTAATGCACAATTTCACAAATTCAAAAATTTATGGATATTCTGGATATTAAAGCCACCAACGATACCCCGCGGGTATTATTTGATCCTGATAACGAAATTTTTGAGATTTCGGGACGTTCGCTTCCTGAAGATGTGGTAACATTTTACCAGCCGGTGATTGATTGGCTCGATGAGTATAAACTCATGCCCAACGAAAAAACAGAACTTGTTTTCAAATATATCTATTTTAATACAGCCACTTCAAAACTTGTGCAGGACATTCTTCTAAGGCTCGAGTATATTCACGAAAACGGGGGCAGCGTAAATGTAATCTGGTATTACGAACTCGATGATGAAGATATGCAGGACCTTGGTGAAGAGTTTAAGGAATATGTGGATATTCCTTTTGAACTGGTTTCTTATTGAGTACTTTTAAAAACCTCTTTGAGCAGTTTCAATGCCTCATCGCTGTCCATCTCTTCCGTAAGGTCAAATACCGGCAAGGTTTTCCCCTGGTAATTCACAGGGGTATTTGACAGCATCCGGGATATACTTTGTTCGGAAAATGTTTCGCTGAGCCGTAAACCAAACGAAAAATCTTTGTAGGTTTTAATATCACCCTTAAAATAATCTGAATTATAACGAATAAGTTCTGCAAGTCCTTCAACAGGCCCGGCAGACAGGTGTGCGCCGTTGAAACTTGAAGAAACCGTTTCAAGACCGAATTTCTCCCTGTTTACCAGCAACTCGTTTCTGATACTGCCCTTTGCGGCATCTTCAGGATTGGTTTTTCCGATAAAATTGTTTCTTGCAGTTTTCCATGAAGTGCCTGAGCTGAGCCTGAAAGAAATGATTGACCGCCCTTTTGCAGTGAAATACTTTAGTTGCTTTGGGTGAAAACCATTGATGATGAAAACGTCTTTACCGTCAACCATCAACCTGTTTACATAGGTGCCCCCTGCAAGTTTTTCTATCTTGCTGTTCTGGCACATCGTGTTGAGGGTTTCGGCATCAAGAGTGGTATTTTTCTCAAGATATTCAAGGCTTCCCTGTATATTTGCCTCTTCAGCAGAAATGCTGTAAAGCTGCATAAATTTGTTGCGTGCTTCTTCTGATAAATAATCAAGGGGTTTTCGCGATAACCTGTTAATAACGCCATAGTGCTGCGCAATAATATCAAAGCGGTCGAGATAGGATGCAGATATTATTCTTGTATCGTGGATACGGAAATCAAACCCGCTGATTTTATCGAAAATCATCTTAAATATTTCAGGATACTTTATCTGTTCCGAATGCAGTGTTATCTCGGGTTTTATAAAAAACAGGAATTCATTTTCACCAGGACAAGGCTGGTCATCCCGATAAACGATTTCATAACTTATTTTTTCCTGCTGAACTTCATCCAGCTTTTGCAGAAGGTTTTCCTTGATTTTTATGTATGGCATACCAGGCATTTGTTAAAATGAATTACAAATCTAATTTATTTAAAGAAAAATTATTGGTGCATTAATCCAATTTGTATTTTAGAAAACAAAGCGGACTGATTTTTGTTAATAAGTCGAAGGTTATGAACATTAGTGAAAACTGCCAAATCACTTATTTTGCATTTAACATCAAAAAAGATGCAATATTGATGGAAATTTTTGGCAAAAAAATGAACATTATAATACTTTAACATCGTATAAAGAATAAAAAACGGGTTATGGAAACAGGAAAGGTTTTTAACAGCGTGGTGCGTTCGGTGGGTGATTTTAACTTATTGAATATGCATAAGAAATGGGCTGGCAACGTATCCGGCCAGATTAAGGAAAAATTTAACAGGCTGAAGCTTGAATATACAAGGTCAAGGACCGATCATAACTTTCTAAGGGTTGAAGACGGCTTCAATACCCTGAAGGTAAATATTTAGGAAATTGTTTTAGAAATAGTTTGTAATTAGAATTTTAGTAAAGAACAAAGAGGCTGTGCAAAAAGTCGCTATTTAGTCATTCCGAACTCCTGCCTGCCAGAGCGAAACGGCGGGCAGGCGTTTCGGAATCTCAAACAGTTTAGTAAACAGCTAATTGAGATACTGAACTAAATTCAGGATGAGGTCGGGGGCGACTTTTTAAACAGCCTCTTTGTTTTGTTATCAGTTAATGAACGCTGCAATTCATTCCAGATTTCTTTAATCAGAGAGCTTATTCCACCATGTTTTCTTTAATATAGCGCTGCATACCAGGATGATCACAAGGGCTACCGGCCAGTAACTGTGTTTCTGTAATACAATGTATATTGGCAATGCCACGATAGAGGTCTGCCAGATAATTCCTATAAAAACGTTGAACATATCCCTTTTGAAATTTTTGTTACCGACAAAGGAAGGGTTTTCAGCAACAACCTTATCATGTATTGGTTTCCAGAAACCCCAGGGGCGTACCGTGGTGTAGAACTTTTTAAGCACGCTTTCTTCAGTAGCAGGGGCCATGTAGGTGCCGATAAAACAGCCTGCCAGTGAAATCACCAGGAATAACGGGAAGAAGTATAGCAAAATGATGTCTTTGGCAATATTCGGGAACAGCGGGGGAAGTATGTACGGGAAAACCAGCGCTGCTGCAATGCCAATCAGCATTCCCCAGAAATAGCCCTGGGCATTGAAACGCCACCAGTACCATTTCAGAACATTGGCGGCAGTGTAACCACCCCACAACCCCGAAACTATCCATTGCAGCACGCTGTTTACGTTTTTGGCAAACAACCCGAAAATAATACTAATCACCACTATAATAATACCGCTCATGTAGTTGGTCCATTTAATCTGATTGTGAGATGCACCAGGGTTTATATATTTGAGGTAAACATCATTGATAAGGTAAGCCTGGGCTGCGTTGAGGGTTCCTGCAAATGTTGAGTTAAATGCAGCCAGTAACCCGGCAAGCAGTAACCCCATAATGCCTACTGGCACAAACTCGTTGATGGCTGAAGGCAGTATTTTTTCAAAATCAATTTTATCGCCGGTGACCAGGCTTAACTTATCATAAAAAATCACTGCCAGCACAGCAAAACCTGCAATCATAAAATATCTAACCGGATTGAGCACGACAGAAACAAAACCGCTCATTTTGGCCGCCTCTTTAGGGCTTTTGGTAGCCAGTATTTTCTGCATATCGTAATTTGGGGCCGGCCCTGCCAGCGATAGAAGAATGCCTTTAAACAACATCATACCGAAGAATAAGGAGAAGAGTGAATATCCGTCTTCGGCAATTTTTTCGTTTACCTCGCTTATAATGCCGCTCCAGTTAATGTCTAGTGTTTTGCCAAAAAACGGTGACATCCATCCTTCCGGAACGTTAAGCCCGTGCATTGCAACAGCCTTCATGGCAATAATGCCAATTACTATTGCCGATATGGTCATAATGATGTACTGAACAAGGTCTGCCCATACGATGCTTACCATGCCTCCAAGTATGGCGTAAAATACAGCAAAGGCAGTAAATACAATACCGTAGAAATGGGGTACATATTCAGGTTTAAGGTCGAATGGCACAAACTTTGAAACAATTTCCCAAGGGATAAAAGGCTCTATGAATTTGCCCAGTCCTATGAACCCGTATGCAAGAAACCCCAGGCAACTGATCAGTGCGAACACCACAATCACATTGTGAGATAGTTTTGCACCTGTACCCTTGCCAAACCTTGTCGCAATCCATTCGGCGCCAGTAGTTACATTCGACCTTCTCAGCCATGCGGATAAATAGACCATTAAAAAAATCTGGTTAAAAACGGGCCAAAGCCAGGGTATCCAGATACTTTTTAGCCCGTAAACAAAAGTCAGGGTGACTAACCACATGGTTCCTGAAATATCAAACATTCCCGAAGCATTCGACAACCCGAGCAGGTACCAGGGTAATTTGTTTTCACCAAGAAGGTACGATGACTTGTTTTTCTGGGCCTTCTTTTTCAGCACCAGTCCTATTACCACAATAGCAACAATGTAAAGGAGGATGATTAGCAAATCGTATAGCGATAATTTCATAATTAATGGTTGAAAGGGTTTTATTTTCAGGCGATAAAAATAAACAAATTCTTAAAATAAAATGGTAATGCTTTAAAATTGAAAATAAACCATTCCCTAATTATCATGGCGGATACTTGCTAAAGAAGGCTGGTAAATCAGAAGAAAAATGTAAAGTATAAAAGTGATAAGCCAGGTGATGGTAATATTAAACCAGAGCGTATTCATAACATCACCCCTGAGTTTTTTTTCAGGCAGAAACATCATTGCCCTGCCCCAGTCAGAATAAGGTTTTTGATATATCGGGCCTGTTACCTGGCAAATCCTGTTGCCGCTTATTTTATATTTAACAGGCGAAGCCGACATTTGCACGTGGTTTGCTACTGCATTGTTGTAATAATTGTTTTTAATGGTTTCAAATCCTTCACTACCCAATGAATCTTTTAAATGTTCAATAAAATTGTTTTTTGCAAGAAGAGAGGAAAGGTAGGTTTCATTAAAATGTAATTTCAGATAAGTAATATAATCTTTTGTTTCTGAGGCAATCAGTTCGTTGTATTCACCGGGTGTTAGTTTGTCCAGGTATTCAAATGGGAAAATGCCGGCTTCGTCATCTATCTGGTCAAGGCTATACCTGATCAATGTAAGATGTTTTTTGAGGGTGTCACTGGCTGTTTCTTCAGGTTTGCTCTTTGCTTGAAAGGTTTCTGTAATCGGTATCAGTGTATTTGAAAAATACAAGTTGTTTCTCACCTGTTTTTCATAGGGGTAAATTGCCTTTTCATATTTATTTTTCATAAACTGTTCTACCATAAGCGCTTCGTAAGCCCATTTTGTCACCATCAGGTCACCAATTACAGGTGAAAACGTTGAAGTGCCAATATTCAGGTCCCCATAGTTTATAAGTCCTCCGCCAAAAAGCATTTGTAACACTATTGTAATTGGAATGGCTTTTTCATAAATAGTTTTAAGCATACCGATGGCAGAGGAAAAAATTAATCCAAGCACAATACCTGAGCAGCATACTGAGAACAATACCGCCCAGGTTTGAAGGAACATTTCTTTAATGCCAAGTACCATATTACCTGCCAAAGAGTAAAGAAGTGTCTGAAAAAGTGCTATAATAAAAAGGTATGTAATTTTTGAGTTTATATAACTAAACCTGCTGAATTCCATATATTCTTCTTTGGCCAGAATACTCCGTTCTTTAAGGATTTCATTTGAACTGATGGCCAGTCCCAGGAAAAGGCAAATAACCGAACTGGCAAAAAAGTATAACGGGATGTTGGGGTTCTCAGCAAAGATATATCCGTTGTCACCACTTTCCCTGAGAAAGAAACCCATTAATACTGCAAGCACCGGCGCTGCTAAAAGCGTATAAAGATTTTTCCATTTGCCGGGGAACTTAATTTTAAAGTTTCTTATACTGAATATCCTGAACTGTGTCTCGAGGTTTGGCAGTTTAACCATCCCGGCAGGTAAAGGAAGACCGGAAGCCTTTTTTTGCAATTGATATAATTTGATGAAATCCAGCCATGTGCTGTACCACTCCTGGGGGCTTATTTTTCTTTCCCCGTTTTTTTCTGAAGAATCTGATATTTTATGTTCAATGAGTTGCAGGATATTTTCAGGGGTATTTGGAACCGGGGCCAGTTCGATCCCCCTGTTTTTCAGGCTTGAAACAAAATAATCCGAAGCTTTATAACTTACATCGCTGTATATAAGGTAACCACCTTCATCAAGAACCCATAGCTTGTCGAACATGCTGAATGCAAGGTGATTGGTTTGCCTGATAGAGGTAATGACAAGGTTTCCGCCAAAGGTGTATTCATGAAGTAACTCAATTATTCTTGAAGATTCACTAATGTTAAGCCCGTAAACAGGGTTATCAACAAGAAGTATTTTGGGCTCACGCAATAACTCAAGGGCAATGTTCAGTAATCTTCGCTGACCTGGTTGTAGATTTTTTTCGAAGACCGAACCTACTATTGTATTCCTGAATTTTAACAGGTCGAGCTTATCAAGCAGGCTATTTACTTTTTTGGATAGTTCTTTAGGGTGCATTTTACCGAAAAACATCTGCGCTGTAAGCATAAGGTTGTCGTATACCGTAAGTTCGTCAAACAGCAGGTCTTCTTCGGGGATATAGCCGATAATACTTTTAAGCAGATATTTATTGGTTTTAAGGTTGTAATTGTTTATTAGTATTTTTCCGGTGTCAGGATTTATCCTCCCGGCAAGCAGTTCAAGTAGTGTGGTTTTGCCCGCCCCCTCTTTGCCAAGAATACCGATAAGTTGTCCCGAACGCTCAGTAAGGGAGATGCCCCGTATACCTTTCTTACGTTTGTGATGTACAAAAGAAATATCTTCAATTACAAGGTCTATGGTTGCCAGGTTTCGGTATTCAAAATAGCGGTTTTTAATATCTGTGTAATGTATCAGCGTATGATTTTTGGTTTTTACCGAAGACCCAGGTTCAAGAATTTTAAACCTGCAAAGGTTTGCGGCACTTCCTTCAATCTCCAGTTCGCTGTTGCAGGGGCATTTTACCACAAAAAGTTTGTTTCGTTCGAGAAACAAAATGGTCATGTCTTCGGTGAGGTTTTCTATTTCTATTTCGTTGTTTACACGGTAGTTCTCCGGAAGGTTGTTTTCAATCCAGCTACCCTCAAGTGTTTCGATTGCCTCTTCTGCCGGGGCTTTGCATATGATAATTTTCTTTTTCAATTCCGGTCCGGCAGGATTTGTCAGCAGGTTCCAGATATCATTTACCTCTTCGCGCGACAAACCAAACCTGCAGCCGATTGATTCTATCATCCTGAATTTGTCTTCTGCTGCCGGGACAGAAGAATGAAAGAAGTCAGTAACCAGCATTAACAAAACAATACGATCGTTAAGTGACAACGTTTGTATGGTGGTATGGGTGAGTTCGTTGAGCAAAATTGAAGAAAAAGATTCATCCGGATCAGAAATCTCAAACAGGGCATGTTCCTGGGTATTACCCTTGAAAATTTCGGTAAAGGTTTTTTCAACCCCTTTAAGGTCAGGAAGGTGATTAAGGCTATTTTTCTTTATAAATTGAAGAAATCCCTTTTTCGTGGTGTTTTCTTCACAATTAAATATTGAAGCAATCAGGGCGCAATATTTAATCAGGACAACAAGAAAGGACTCTCTCATACAGCTAATAGGTATTTATGTAAAATTACATATTAATAAAAAAAATCACTATTGTCCGATTAAATTTAATAATGTTTATATTTTGTGCCTACGGCACTGTGAAATAAATATACAATTGCCTGTTCTATAAATATTTTGTACCTACGGTACTTATTTTCAGCCTCGTTAGAG
>JAFGPL010000297.1 GCA_016936215.1 Bacteroidales bacterium | reverse complement strand
AACAACTTGAACGGAGTTCCCAATAAATGTTAAATAAGTCGCAATATTCAGTCATTTTTTTGTATTTTCGCAACATTTAAAAAACAAAAACAGTTGGCCATGTCTATCTTTACCGACAGAATAATCTCCGAAGGTCTGACCTTTGATGATGTATTGCTCGTACCCTCTTACTCAGAGGTACTGCCCAAAGAAGTTAACCTAACCACAAAACTTTCAAGGAATATCATCTTAAATACCCCCATTGTTTCTGCAGCGATGGATACGGTTACCGAGGCAAACCTTGCCATTGCCATTGCACGGGAAGGCGGACTGGGTGTGATTCATAAAAACATGAGCATCGAAAACCAGGCAAAACAGGTAAAGATTGTCAAAAGGGCTGAAAACGGGATGATATTCGATCCCATCACCATCGAAAAAGACCTTACGGTTGCCGATGCCCTAAACCTTATGAAAGAGTTTAAGATTGGCGGCATTCCGGTTGTTGACGAGAAACACCGGCTGATTGGTATCGTGACCAACAGGGATCTGCGTTTTGAAAAAAATCATGAGAGGCCAATCAGTGAGGTAATGACCCATGAGAACCTTATCACCACCAACGTTGAAATAAACCTCGAGGAAGCATCAAATATCCTTCAGAATTATAAAATTGAAAAACTGCCCGTGGTAGATGAAAACCAGCGTCTGATCGGCCTTATCACCTATAAAGACATAACCAAAGCCAAAGACAGGCCATTTTCATGTAAAGACAGCATGGGAAGGCTGCGCGTGGGCGCTGCCGTCGGGGTTACCAAAGACTCGATGGAAAGGATTGAAGCACTGGTGAAAGCCGATGTGGATGCAATATTTATTGATACTGCGCACGGTCATACGCATAGTGTTATTGAACTGCTGAAACAAGCTAAAAAAGCGTTTCCGGACAAAGATATTATAATCGGCAACATTGCCACGGCCGAAGCTGCAATTGACCTTGCCAATGCCGGTGCAGATGCAGTGAAAGTCGGCATCGGCCCAGGGTCTATCTGCACAACCAGGGTAATCGCCGGTATTGGTGTCCCGCAACTTTCTGCAATATTTGATGTTGCCCAGGCGTTAAAAGGAAAAAATATACCCATCATTGCAGATGGGGGTATCAGGTACTCGGGAGACATCACCAAAGCAATTGCAGCAGGCGCCAGTTCAATTATGGCAGGTTCTTTGTTTGCCGGTGTGGATGAGTCTCCAGGCGAAACGATCATCTTCAACGGGCGAAAATACAAAACCTACAGGGGCATGGGTTCAATAGAAGCCATGCAACAGGGATCGGGCGACAGGTATTTTCAGGAATCGGATGAAGATGCGAAAAAACTAGTACCCGAAGGTATCGTTGCCAGGGTACCATATAAAGGGTTGCTGTCTGAAGTGATATATCAGTTAATTGGCGGCCTCAGGGCAGGCATGGGTTATTGCGGGGCCAAAAACATTGAGATGCTTTGGAACGCAAAATTTGTAAGGATAACCAATTCGGGATTGTTTGAAAGCCACCCTCACGATGTGGCTATTACCCGCGAAGCGCCAAATTACAGCCGTGATAACTAATAAACTAAAATAACAAACCATGAAGAGATACTTAAAATTGCTGTTAGTTTTTGTTTCAATACCGTTTGCAATCGTTTCAGGGCAGGGAGACGAAATTCTGCTCACCATTGGCGACGAAAAAGTCAGCCGTGAAGAATTTGAGCGCATTTACAGAAAAAATAACACATCAACTGTTTACGACAACAAAAGTGTTGAGGAGTATCTTCAGTTGTTTATAAATTTTAAACTTAAAGTCATCGAGGCAGAAAATCTGGGATATGACACATTACTATCTTTCATCAACGAGCTTGCGGGCTACCGCGAGCAGTTGGCAAAACCTTACCTTGAAGACAAAGGGTCACAAAACAGGCTGCTTGAAGAGGCTTATTACAGATCGGTAAACGAAGTGTCTGCCAGCCATATATTGCTTCGCATAGAACCAGACGCCGCACCATCTGATACATTGCTATCGTATAACCAGATGATCGGGATAAGAAACAGGATACTAAAAGGAGAACCCTTTGATAAAGTTGCCCGCGAGGAATCCGAAGACCCTTCGGCCCAAAAAAACGGCGGCCATCTTGGTTGGTTTTCGGCATTCCAGATGATTTATCCTTTTGAAACAGCGGCATACACCACCAAAATAGGCGAAGTTTCAATGCCGTTCCGTACAAGGTTCGGATACCATATTTTAAAAGTTGAAAATAAAAGGCCTTCACCGGGAAAGGTTAGGCTGGCCCATATCATGGTACTGGGCAATGAACAGGACACAGCAGCACGAAAAGAGGGAGAAAAAAAAGTGTTTGAGTGTTATGAAAAACTAAAAAAGGGTGAAGACTTCGTAAAACTTGCCGCCGAATATTCAGATGACAGAAATACAGCTTCAAAAGGCGGAGACCTCAACTGGATTAGATCTGGCGTAATTCCCGAACATCTTGAAAAAGTAGTTTTCAGTCTGAAAGACAGTGGTGATTTTTCAGAACCGCAATCTACCGATTATGGCTGGCATATTTTCAGGCTCCTGGGAAAGGCACCGATCGAATCGTTCGAAGAACTCAAACCCGAACTTGAAAGAAAGCTTTCAAGGGACAACAGAAATACGGTCAACGAAAAACTGCTTGTTGAACGTATCAAAAAAGAAAACAATTTCACTCTATACGAAGAAAACCTTCAGCCCGTGAAGGAAATGCTTGATGAATCGGTTTACAGTGGAAAATGGGACCCTTCGGTTGCCAAAGACCTTACCGACCCTGTTATTTCATTTACCAACAAAGATTATACCCAGTATGATTTAGCAAAACACATAGCAGCCGAAAAAAGTTATAAATCAGGCTACACCTTCGATGATATAGTTAATACAAGACTTGAGGATTTTATTCACGTTAAATCCATTGATTACGAAAAAAGCCAGCTTGAATTCAAATATCCCGAATTCAAACACCTTATGGAAGAATATCACGATGGCATACTGCTTTTTAACCTTACCGATGAACTTGTTTGGAGTAAAGCCATGAAAGACACAGCAGGGCTTGAACAGTTTCATGAAAACAACAAAAACAAATACATGTGGCAGGAACGCATCAGCCTCTCCACTTATACTTTTGAAGATTCCTTACTTACAAAAAAGGTATTGAAACTTGCCAAAAAAAGAATAAAACAGCCAACAACCCCGCAACAGGTGCAGGACATAATTTGCAAGAACGATACTGTAATATGTATAAATGTTGAAGATAAGAAGCTTGAAAAGGATGATATGAAAGACCTGGCAGATGTGTCATGGCAAAAGGGATTCATCGTTACAAAAAAAGACAATAACAAATTTAAGGTATTGGCTGTTAACGACATCATTCAGCCTGAACCCAAACAGCTAAGCGAAGCAAGGGGACTCATCACTGCTGATTATCAAACATACTTAGAGCAGGAATGGATCAAATCGCTTCGTGAAAAATACACAATAGAGGTCAACCAGGAGGTTCTTAAAAAAATTGTTCAATGACAATTCAGGTAGACTGGTTTAGTTGTTCTGATAACCATAATTATTTGGCATGACGAAAAAAGCGGTGTTTATTTTGCTGGCTGTAATGGCTGCAGCCGGGTGTAAGCATGGAAAAGATACCCCTGCCGAATCACCTGTGGTAAGGGTTTTTGATAAATATCTTTATCCGGCCAACCTTGACAATGTTATACCCGATAACATTTCGAAATCTGACAGTATAGTCCTGGCTAACGATTATATTGACAAATGGGTACGAAAACAATTGCTTCTAAGGCGTGCCGAACTGAACCTTACCGAAGAGGAAAAGAATGTAGATGAACAGCTTGAAAACTACAGATCGTCACTTCTGATTTTTAAATATGAACAAAGCCTTATAAAACAAAAGCTTGACACCATTATTGGTATTGTTGAGATAGAAAAATATTACAATGACAACCCGGCCAACTTTCTGCTGAATGAAAATCTTGTTAAAGCAGTTTTTGTTAAAGTACCAAGAAAAGCGCCAAATATTTGGGAATTAAGAAGACTTTACAGGTCGGAGGATGAGGAAGACCTTAAAAAACTTGAAGCCTACACATTTCAGCATGCAGAAAAATATGAATACTACAACGATGACTGGGTAAATTTTGCAGAGATAGAAAAAGAACTGCCTTACAGGATAGACAATCCACAAAATCTTTTACGGTACCGCAAAAACTATGAAGTTAAAGATTCGACATATTATTATTTTGTAGACCTCAAGGATTTCAGGCTCATTGGCAGCGTGGCCCCGCTCAGCTATGTTATGGAAGATATCCGCACCATAATTGCGAACAAAAGGAAAATTCAGCTTATCAACAAGCTTGAGTCAAATATATACAACGATGCCCTCAACAAAGGTTATTTTACAATTTATTAATTAAATATCATGCAAAGGTTATTCACACCGTTTTTCATTCTATTTTTAAGTTTACAGGCTCACGCCCAGCCCATTATTGTTGATGAACTGGTTGCCGTTATCGGCGATAAAAAAATATTGTTTTCTGATATTGAAAGAGAATATGCTTCAATGATACAGCAGGGGCAGGATCCATACGAAGGACTTCGATGCAGTATTCTTGAAGGTTTGCTTACCCAAAAACTAATGGTAAACCAGGCACAGGTGGACAGTATTGAAGTAACCGATCTTCAGGTTGAAAGTGCCCTTGACCAGAGAATGCAGCATTTTGTAAACCAGATTGGTTCTGAAGAAAAACTTGAAGCATACTTCAACAAATCTATTCTTGAAATAAAAGACGACAACAGGGATGCCATACGCGAGCAACTCCTTACAGAGAGAATGAGGTCTGAGATTGTGAAAGACCTCAAGATCACCCCTTCTGAAATCAGGGCATTTTATAAAAAGCTGTCTCCCGACAGCATACCCTATATCAATGCCCAGGTTGAAGTTAGCCAGATCGTGCTTTATCCGGCATCGAGTGAAAAAGCAGTGCTTGACGTTCGCGAAAAACTGCTCAGTCTCCGTCAGCGTATCATAGATGGTGAAAACTTTGCCACCCTGGCAGTTTTATATTCTGAAGACCCGGGGTCAGCAGCCAAAGGTGGTGATATCGGTTATGTCTACAAAGGCGAACTTGATGTCGAATACACCAAAGCTGCCTCAGCACTAAAAATAGGACAGGTTTCAAGAATCGTAGAGTCATCGTTCGGGTATCATATTATTCAACTTCTTAACAGGCAAGGTGACAGGATACATACCCGGCATATACTGATGAAACCTAAAATAACTGCAGAAGAGAAAATAAAGACCGAAGAAAGACTCGACAGTATCCTCACGCTTATCAGGCTTGATTCTTTAAAATTCGAAACTGCAGCGCTATATTATTCAGAAGATAAAGATACAAGACTAAACGAAGGCAACCTGGTCAACCCCAACACCGGCAACTCAAAATTTGAACTTGATGAATTCGATACCCGCGATTATATCGTGATCAATAAACTCGGAGTGGGTGAAATCTCTCAACCATATGAGACAATGGACAAAACAGGTAAAACCATTTATAAAATCGTAAAACTAAAATCAAGGTCGAACCCACATGTCGCCAACCTTAAAGAGGATTATAGCCTGTTCAAACAAATGGCCCTGGCAGCAAAAGAAAACGAGATATTTATGAACTGGATCGCAGATAAGATCAAGACTACTTATGTTAAGATAGAAGACAGGTATAAAAACTGTGATTTTTCTTTTGACGAATGGTTGAAATAAAGCTTTATGCTGCAGCCGCATAAAAAAAAACTGGCGTATCACTTTGACGGATATCTTTGGTTTCCGGCATTGATCTTTCTTTTGATTGTTTCATCTTTTAACAGTAGTGCACAGGAAACCCGGCAGATTGAATATGATGCCGAAAACATGGAGTATGACAAGTTCATTGCCAATGGTGCATTCAGGCTATGGGACAATGTGGTATTCAGGCACGAGGGTGCGGTTATGAATTGTGACAGTGCATACTATTATCCTGAACTTAATTCTCTTGATGCCTACAACCGTATTTACATCAACCAGGGGGACACGCTGCACCTTTACGGAGATTACCTTCACTACGACGGAAATACCAGACTTGCCCAGGTCGAAGGCAATGTAAGGCTTCTTGATAAAGACAACGAACTGACCACAAGCATCCTGGATTTCGATATGAAAGACAACATCGGCTATTATACACATTCAGCAAATATTGTCAGGGGTGAAAACAACCTTCGGAGCCTTATCGGTTATTACTATGCCCGGCAACACATGTACTTTTTCAAAGACAGTGTGGTAATTATCAATCCCGACTATACCATTTACTCCGACACCCTTGAGTACAATACAGAAATAAATATGGCCTACATGCAGGGCCCTACCAGGATAATTGGCGACAGCAGTTACATATACTGCGAAGACGGGTGGTACGACATGGAACAAAATATCTCGATGCTGAAAAAGAATGCCTATATCGAAAACAAGAAACAAACTATTAAGGGTGACAGCTTGTATTATGAGCAGGACAACGGTTTTGGCAAAGCATACCATAATGTGCAACTGTTCGACCCCGAACAAAATATACTGTTACTTGGCCACTTTGCCGATTACAATGAGAATACCGAAGAGGCACTGCTCACAGACAGCGCTGTTTTCATCCAGATCAACGACGAGGACTCGATATTTGTGCATGCCGATACCCTGAGGTCTGAACTCGATACCGCGGGCAATAAGCTCATCAGGGCGTATTTCAGGGTTAAACTGTTCAAAGCAGATATGCAGGGTAAATGCGATTCGATGACATACTCTTTTGCCGATTCTGTTATAAGGCTGTATCATAACCCCGTACTTTGGTCGCAGGATAACCAATTGAGCTCGCAGTATATCGAAATTGCCACCAAAAACCGCAGGATTGATAAGATGTACCTCCAGCAATCGGCTTTTATCGCAAGCTTTGTTGATTCTTCAAAATTCAACCAGATAAAAGGAAGGGACATGATTTGCTATTTTGCCGATAATGAACTATACCAAATTGATGTCAACGGAAACGGGGAGTCATTGTATTATATCAAAGATGAAGAAGACCTTATCGGGGTAAATAAATCAGAAAGTGCAAATATTATTATTTTGTGGAAAGAAGGAAAGGTAGATGTCATCAAATCGTTTCCAAACCCGAACGCTGTGTTATACCCTCTTGACGAGCTTCCTGAAGACCAAAAAAGAATGAAAGACTTTAAATGGCTGGAAAACCTAAGGCCTAAAAGCAAGGAAGAAATTTTTATCTGGACAGAATAGAAAGAAAAAGGGACTGGTAAATCCAATCCCTCTACTAATATTCATCTTCGTTGAAGAAAAAGTCATCTTTACTGGGATAATCGGGCCAGATATCTTCGATACTCTCGTATATCTCACCCTCGTCTTCTATCTCCTGCAAATTTTCTATAACTTCCATTGGGGCACCTGAACGGATGGCAAAGTCAATTAGCTCATCTTTTGTGGCTGGCCATGGAGCATCTTCAAGTTTTGATGCGAGTTCTAGTGTCCAATACATAATTGCTGAAATTTAAAAAGTTTTACCCTAAAAAAGTGCAAATATAGAAAAATTATTATTTAATCAACTTTTGAGGGCCATTTTATTTCATCTGCCTGAAATTCAAATGATAAGAAACGAGATAATATGAAAAAATAATCAGACAACCTGTTTATGTAACTGATTACCAATTCAGGTACTGTACCCTGTTCTTCCAATGCAATGATTCTTCTTTCAGCCCTTCGGCATATGGTGCGTACCACATGGCACAATGATACGGTTTCGTTTCCCCCGGGCAAAATGAAAGATCTGATTGGCGGAATTATTTCGCTCATGCGGTCAATTTCCTGTTCAAGAAAGATAACATCCTCTTCATCAAGTGCGGGTATTCGTGTTTGACAATCATCACAATCTGCAGCCAGGATAGAAGCGCATACCATCAGCCTGTCCTGTATCCTGATCAGTGTGTTTTTAATTACAGGGGCAACCTCCCTGTCCCTGAGCAGCCCTGTAAAAGCAATAAGTTCATCAACAGTTCCGTAAGCCTCAATCCTGGTATCCGACTTCTTTACCCTTTTCCCTCCAAGTAACGAGGTTTCCCCTGTATCACCCCCTTTGGTATATATTTTCATTGTTTAATTTTTAAGATGAAAACAGTAAACATTGCAAAATGTTTATACCGGCTCAACTATCGGATGGGTATTTTTCCTGTCGTATTCAATCTCCCCGTCAATCAGACGGATGATCCTTCTCGCGTGTCTTGCAATATCTTCTTCGTGGGTTACCAGGATGATGGTATTTCCATGGGAATGGATTTCCTGGAAAAGCGCCATTATATCTACCGAAGTTTTAGAATCGAGGTTACCCGTGGGTTCGTCAGCAAGAATGATTGACGGTTTGTTAACAAGGGCACGGGCCACAGCCACGCGTTGCCGCTGTCCGCCAGAAAGCTCATTCGGTTTGTGCAGCTTGCGGTCGGTAAGCCCCACGCTTTCCAGTACCTCCTCTGCCCGTTTTACCCGGTCGTGCTTGGGCATACCGGCATATATCAGCGGGAGCATCACATTTTCTAAGGCCGTGTAGCGCGGCAAGAGGTTAAAAGTCTGAAAAACAAAACCTATTTCAGTGTTGCGTATTTCTGCCAGTTGGTTGTCCTCCATTTTGCTCACATCTTTGCCATTGAGGATATATTCCCCGTCAGTCGGGGTATCGAGGCATCCGATAATGTTCATCAGTGTAGATTTGCCGGAGCCTGATGGCCCCATTATGGCAACATACTCATTTTTGTGTATTTCGGTTGAGAGTGAACGCAAAGCCCTTACAACCTGGGTTCCTACCACATAATTCTTGACAATGCCGTTTAGCCTGATAATTGAATCCATGAGTACTGTCTCTGATGTTTACCGGTAAAAATAGTATTTATCATCTTCTTTTAAGCCTGTATAATAAAAAAAATAAACCCTGCAGCCTAATATTTTATCACATAATCCTGCTTCAGGTATTTTGGGCCTGTAATTACAACCCCCATCCTGAAAAGATAAACAGAGACCTTCACCCCTTTGTCAGCCCTTATTAGTTTCCATGCCTGATACATGTCTTCCGACCAATTGATATCGTCAAATACCATCAGAGATTCTGAGGCAAAACTGCTGAAAAACCTGAAATAATCTATCGTGGCCTTCCCCCTGTGGTTGCCGTCAATATAAAACAAAACCCTGCCGGTGCAGCTTTTTAGCAATCCGGGCAATACTTCATCAAAAACACCATTTATCACTTCGATGTTTGAGAGTTTAAATTGTCTGAAAGTTTCGGTTGCAATGTCAGCAAGCACTTTGTTACCTTCAATCGTGATAACCTTTTTCCTGGTATTTGCCATTGCCATGTACAGGGTACTTATACCCGCCGAAGTGCCTAATTCAACGATCATATCGGGATTATAATATTTTACCATACGGTACAGCATTTTTCCGTATTTCTTTGATACCGATGAATTTTTTACAACTGACCCGAGAGTCTTCATCCTGCCTGCGTTGATTTTCGAACCTGCCCCGAAATTATACGCAGGCACCTCTTTTTTGCTTTTTAAAAGGGCCTTTCGTATTTGTTCAATCTTCAGCATGTCTTCATTCAGCCCTTTCGGCTTTAGAACTTCCCTTACAAATCCGTAAACAAAAGGAGAATGAATGCCATGCCCGTGTTTATGCCCTGCAAAGAGCTTGTAAGAAAGATACCGAAGTGCTATATTTACCGCTGCCATAATCAGGAAATGGTTGTATTTGAAAACAAACCCGGCTGGCAAAAGTAAGCATTTTTGACAAACACATACCCAATGGCATCATATCTGGAACAGGAAATAAAATATCTAAAGGGTGTAGGGCCGAAGAGGGCAGAATTGCTGGCCCGGGAGCTGGGCATTTTCACCTTTCGTGACCTGCTGTACCATTTTCCTTACAAATATATTGACAGAACGAAAATCTATAATATTGAAGAAATAAACACCACGCAGGCATACATTCAACTCAAAGGTCACATTGTAACTTTCAGGACAGAAGGGCATCCAAGAAAAAAGAGACTTATTGCCGTTTTTACCGATGGAAGCAAAAATATCAACCTGGTTTGGTTTCAGGCCATAAACTGGGTGTTGAAAAGTTTCCAGGCAGAAAAAGAGTATATCGTTTTCGGCAAGCCTGCCATGTTCAACGGTACACTTTCCATTGCACATCCCGAAATAGAACCTGCTGAAAAGCTGAATGATGAACTGAACCCTTCTTTTTCGCCCCAATACAGTACAACAGAAAAGCTAAAGAACGAATATATCAGTTCGAAAACCATTCAGAAGCTTATTACCACTTTACTGCCTGTGGTTTATGACAAAATTGATGAGACTCTGCCTGATTACCTGCTGGCACAGCAGCACCTGTTACCGTTAAAAGATGCACTTTTTAATGTCCACCTTCCCAAAAACAGTGCATTTCTGGAAAAAGCCATTTATCGCCTGAAATTTGAAGAGTTGTTTCTCATCCAGATGAGTATCCTGAAACAAAAATTCACCCGGCATCAACGTTTTAAAGGAATCATGTTTTCGAAAGTGGGTGATTACCTGAATAATTTCTATAAGCTGAAGCTTTCTTTTGAACTCACTGGTGCGCAGAAGAAAGTCATTAAAGAAATACGCAGGGATATGGGTTCGGGAAAGCAGATGAACCGGCTGTTACAGGGCGATGTTGGCAGTGGCAAAACACTGGTGGCCCTCATGGCAATGCTGATAACCCTGGACAACGGTTACCAGGCATGCCTGATGGCACCTACCGAAATCCTTGCTAACCAGCATTACCAAACGTTATGCAGGTTTCTCGAAGGCATGGATGTTAAAATAGGTTTGCTCACCGGCTCCACCAGGAAAAAAGAACGCGAACTGCTGCATGGGGAGTTAAGAAGTGGTAAGTTGCAGATACTGGTCGGCACCCATGCCCTGCTTGAAGAAACTGTTGAATTTGCGAGCCTCGGATTTGTTGTTATTGATGAACAACACAGGTTTGGTGTAGCCCAACGTGCCAGGCTTTGGAAAAAAAATGAGACCAATCTTCCGCATGTACTGGTGATGACAGCCACCCCTATTCCCCGCACCCTTGCCATGACATTGTATGGCGACCTGGATGTATCGGTCATTGACGAACTTCCCCCGGGAAGGAAACCCATAAAAACATTTCATTATTTCGATTCAAAACGTCTGCCCATGTTCGGGTTTCTGCGGAAACAGATTGAAGCCGGCCACCAGGTGTATGTGGTCTACCCGATGATAAAAGAATCTGAAAAAATGGATTATAAGTACCTTGAAGACGGGTATGAGGCATTTGCAAGGGCCTTCCCCCCTCCCGAATATGTTGTAACCTGTGTACACGGACAGATGAAAAATGAAGAAAAAGATGCTTCAATGAAGTTGTTTGCCGAAGGAAAATCGCATATACTTATTGCCACCACGGTAATTGAGGTAGGTGTTGATGTTCCCAATGCCAACGTAATGGTAATTGAAAGTGCAGAAAGGTTCGGGTTGTCGCAACTACACCAGTTAAGGGGCCGGGTGGGCCGGGGCGCCAAACAAAGCTATTGCCTGCTAATGACCTCATACAAGCTCAGCGCAGAAGCAAAAAAAAGAATCACCACGATGGTTGCTACCAATGATGGCTTTGAAATTGCAGAAGCCGACCTAAAACTGCGGGGGCCCGGAGATATGGAAGGCACACAACAAAGCGGGGTGCCCTTTGACCTGAAAATATCAAACCTTGCCAGGGACGGCCAACTGATTCAGGTTGCCAGGGACCTTGCCACAGAAATACTGAGTGATGATCCCGAACTGGCTGAAGAAAAAAATTTCAAACTGGTTGCATTGATAGGCTCAATGAAAAAAACCACGGTTGACTGGAGTGTAATAAGCTGATGAACAAAATGAAAATAGAAATACTGCAACTTATTGACGGGGCAAGACAAGCAAGGGGGCTTACCGTGATAATTGATGTGTTCAGGGCTTTCTCGCTTGCCTGTTATATTTTCGACCAGGGGGCCGAAAAAATAATCCCTGTCGGGGATATAAACATGGCTTACAAGTTGAAGGAAGAAAATACCGGGTTCCTGCTTGTTGGCGAAAGGAACAACCGCAAAATGCCGGGGTTTGATTTCGGCAACTCTCCTTTCCAGATAAGGGGTTATGATTTTACAGGAAAAACTGTTGTCCATACAACCAGTGCAGGTACGCAGGGCATTGTAAACGCTATCGGCGCAGATGAAATCATTACGGGAAGTTTTGTCAATGCCGGGGCCATTGTCAGGTATATTAAAAGCAAAAAGCCGGATTGCGTTTCGCTTGTCTGCATGGGATACTCGGCCAGTTATCCCATTGAAGAAGACACTTTCTGTGCCTCCTATATCAAAAATGCACTTGAAGGAAAAGATACGGATTTCGAACAGATGGTGCAAATAATCAGGAACAGCAGTGGTAAACGCTTTTTTCTCGATGACTTGCAGGAACACTGTCCTTCAGAAGATTTTTACATGTGCCTTGACCTAAACCGTTTTGATTTTGTAATCAAGGCTTTTAAATCAACCGATGGTCTTATCTACCTCAAGAAGGTAAGATAAGTTCATTTACCTGTTATCAATCCATTTTAACCAATCAATGCACCTGTCGGGCCATGTGGAGAGATGATGATCGCCCAGTGCAAGTGAATATCCATGTCCGCCGGTTGGATACAGGTGCATTTCGCAGGATATGCCTTTTTCTTTGAGCGATTTCATAAATCGAAGGCTGTTTTCAACCGGTACAGCTTTATCATCAATGCTATGAACAATAAATACTGGAGGAGTATTTTCAGTAACCTGCAATTCGTTCGAATATAAATTAATCAATTCGTCACCGGGATTTTTACCGAGCAACGAATACATCGAACCTTTATGGGTTATAACAGAATCCATAGAAATAACCGGATACATTAAAATCATAAAGTCAGGCCTGCAGCTTGTCCTGTCAACAGCATCGGCAGATTCGGAAATGCCTTCGTCAAAATGGGTGCCAAGTGTTGAGGCAAGATGCCCGCCTGCAGAAAAACCCATGATCCCGATTTTCCGGCTGTCAATATTCCATTCGGCAGCATGAAGGCGCACCATGCGCATGGCCCGCTGTGCATCAAGAAGAGGTGACCTGTGCCCGACAGTACTGCTTGCTGTGCCCGGCAAGCGGTACTTTAACACAATCGCGGCGATACCTTTCGAATTAAGCCATTTTGCAATGTCGGTACCCTCCCAGTCATAGGCCAGGCGAACATACCCCCCACCCGGACAGATTACAACAGCTTGTCCGTTAGTATTTTTCTTTGAGGGCAAAAAAACTGAAATGGTGGGCCGCTGTACCTTGCTTATGCGCACAATGTCTGTGGTGTCGGCATTTTCTATCTCATCAGCCTCCCGTAAATTTGGAATATCACCTTCCCATAAGGGAATGGTGAAGTTTTGTGCCTCAACCATTATAAGAAGGAATATAAAAACCAATAATCCCGCTATTTTTTTCATATTTTTCATTAAAAAGTTACTGTATTTATAATAAAACTCAACAAATCTTGTCCGGTTTCGTACACAAATTGTTTTTATCCGTTCAGTTTTAACATTTCTTAAGTTTTATGGATTTTACCATAAATTATTAATATTCTTTACTTTATACACTTTGGCACGAAAAATGATAAACCATTTACAAATAATTGAAAAAACAAACACAATATACAAAATGAAAACAACAATCAGACACTGGCAAATAAAAATAGCTGTAATTGCCTTTGCAGCTTCATTTTTTTTCATTGAACTTTCTGCACAAAAATCATATTCAGTTGTAACAGCCGGGATAAGCCTGAAACAACTTAAGGAAATCTATATAGAAATAATGGACAAAAAATCAGGATTAATAGCCATGGTTGCTTCTTCTGCAAACATGCCGGGAGATATTAAGGTTGATGAAGCTGCATTACATGCAGGAATTGAAGAACATATAATAATTGAGCCCTGGATGCTTGATGAATTACATTTTATGGGTGTAAGCAACCGCAGAACCGACTTGAAGGAAGAATTGGAGCAGCCCGTTGCCATTGAAGAATGGATGCTTGATATCAGCCATTTCCTGCCTAAAAAAGAAACGGTTAACCTTTTGCAGCAGGAAGAAGAGGAAGCGCTTCATGTCGAGGACTGGATGCTTAATGCTGCCCATTTTAACACCGGTACCACAACCATCAGATAATACCTGCATTATCGTTTAAATTAGCTTGTTAATTCTTTCCGGGAGCATGGTTCAACCCATGCTTACATATATCTGCTCTATAGTCCCTGGTTATAAAAAGCCAAATTTAGAAACACTTACAAATTCATAACAACTTTTACTCCCCCTTAAAAAATAGTCTGTCACAGTGCATTTACCTGAAAGGCCGGGTAGTGTGCGGCTACAGACATTCTCTACCATAAAAAGTGGTGTTATCGTAAGATTTTCCCGGTTTTCTTTTTGTCAGCCAATAAAAATCGGGATAATTGCCTTTAAGACAAAAATATTCTTTCGGGGGTAGCCCCACTTTACTAAGTGGGAAAGCTTATATGTTTATGAGCATCTCTCCGCTAAAATTCAAATTGTTGTTGCTGTATCTTTTTTTTCTTATTTTTACCTTAACAACCGGGATTGCAGGAATCCTGATGTCTATTGTTCTTTTTCTTATTGTTTCGATTTTTTGTTTCACTTAATGAAAAACACTACGCGTATGGAAACTACAACAACTGAAACTAAAATTGAAAAAAATGATGAAGGAGTATTGCAAAAGACATTTTACCTTAAAAATCTTTTGGTTAATATCCGCGACTATGACAACGGCCCTATGAAAAAGGCCCCTGAACCGCATGCGCATTCCTACGAACAGATTTCATATGTTGCCAAGGGACAATTATTTGTAACAATAGGCAACAAGAAAAGATACCTTAGAAAAGGCGACGTTTTCTATATACCTGCAAACACGCCTCATTTCATTCAAACACTTAGCGCCCATGTAAGGATTGTTGATTCATATAGTCCAGTTCCTGAAGATTTATTTATAAAAAAAGGGGGTACAAAGGAAAAATAAAACCCTGAAAGATCATCATTCAGGGTTTCAGCTTTATCAATCTATATGATTTTCTTCTATTTTACAGAAAATTTGTGTATGGTAGCAGTCTGATATTTCTCTCCGGGGTTAAGTACTGTCGTCGGAAAAGAAGGCTGATTTGGAGAATCAGGATAATGTTGTGTTTCAAGACATAATGCCTGTCTGTGTTGATATACAACACCACCTTTACCGGTTATGGTTCCATCAAGGAAATTTCCGGAATAAAACTGCAATCCCGGCTCATTGGTATAAATCTCCATAAAACGGCCTGAAACCGGCTCCTCAAGTGTTGCAGCCAGTGACATCGCATTGCCTGTTTTATTTAACACCCAGTTATGATCATACCCGGCACCAAATTTTATCTGCTGGTCATCAGCATTTATCCTGTCACCGATAGCGGTGGGGGTGGTAAAATCGAAGGGAGTTCCGGCAACTGCAACAATCTCTCCTGTAGGGATCAGTGTGCTGTCAACCGGGGTATAATAAGCGGCGTTCAACATAAGGATATGTGAAAGGATATCGCCCTTGTCGTACCCGGCAAGATTGAAATAAGCATGGTTGGTAAGGTTTACAACTGTAGGTGTATCTGTTTCCGCACAATAGTCAATCTTAAATTCGTTGCTGTCATTCAGCGTATAGGTTACTTTCACCGAGAGGTTTCCGGGATAACCTTCTTCACCGTCAACACTCAGGTAGGTTAGCACAAGGGAGTCTTTGGTGCTTTTTTCCACATTCCACACCACGTGGTCGAAGCCAACATTGCCACCGTGCAATGAATTTGGGGCGTTATTTATGGCAAGGGAATATTCAATCCCGTTGAGCGTAAACTTTCCTTTTGCAATACGGTTTCCGTAACGACCAATGATACCGTTAAAAAAGTTTGCGTTGCCGATAAACCCCTCAATTGAGTCGTAACCGGTAACAATATCTGCAAAGTTTCCGTCCCTGTCGGGAACCCATAGGGCGGCAATTCGCCCACCATAATTGGTGATTTGTGCCATCAATCCATTGCTGTTCTCAAGGTTAAACAATGCTACTGCCTTATTGTTAATGGAGGTTTCAAACTTCGCATTGTCCAGCGGTGTAAATTTAGCCTCTTTCTCTGTTTTGCAGGCAGAAACTAAAAACAATGATACGATGGTAAAAATTAAGATAAAGGATTTCATGTTGTTCTTCATATTTAATCTGTTTTATATTTAAAAATAATTGACTAAAGTACAAAATTTTACTGAAAATGGTACATCTCACCTTACAAACAGAAGATACCTGTATTTCCTGACCTTGTTTATTTTTCGAGGATCAATACTTCGGTCCTGCGGTTTAATGCCCTGTTTTCTTCGGTATCGTTTGGCGCTATTGGCACTGTATATCCATATCCCGTGTATGTAATCCTTTCTTCTGCAATAGATTGAGAAATAAGGTATCCGGCCACTTCTTTTGCCCTTTGCGCTGAAAGTGTTAGATTGTAGGCTTCACTTCCGATATTGTCGGTATGTCCGCTGACCTCGATCTTCACCGTTGGATATGATTTCATAAACTGCACCAGTTTATCGAGTTCGAGTTTTGATTCAGGTTTGAGTTTATATGAATCGAACTCGTAGAATATATTTTTCAGGACCACCGATTTTCCGGGAATAATAGGCTGAAGGGGCACATCTTTTAGGAAAGGCTCATCTGCTTCGAACACCTTGTCGAGCGAAAAGTGGTCTGAATAAAACAGGTACCCATCTTTCGATACATTAAGCAAATAATTACTTCTCACGGGAATACAAACCAGGAACTCACCTGTTAGCGAATCGGAAACAGACCTACTGATTGTGGTTCTCGTTGCCAGGTCTGTAAGCTCAAACCCTGCCCCGAGCAGTTTTTTGGTGTCGGCATCAAACACTTTACCTTTCATGTAAGAAACACTTATTGGCCGGGTTTCTTTTGGGATATTAAAACCAAAAATATCCCTTTTTTGAACCTGGTTGCGGTCTGATGCATATAATGCATAATCACCTGTGGCATTGATCACAAGCCCATATTCATCATTAAAGGTATTAATGGGATACCCAAGGTTCACCGGTTCCGGCCATTTACCCGACGAATCTTTTCTGGCATAGAACAGGTCGAATCCTCCCATACCGGTATGATTATCGGATGAGAAATAAAGCGTACGGTTATCGGGATGGATGAACGGGGCCCAGTCCCTTCCCGTGGTGTTGATTGCCTCGCCCAGGTTCACCGGTTGGCTCCAGTTACCAAAATTATCGGAGACTGAATAATAAATGTCAACATCACCAAATCCCCCTGCCCTGTCGCTTGCAAAAAACAAAGTCCTGCCATCGGCTGATAATGAAGGTTGGGTTTCAAAATCGGCTGTATTAACAGGCCTGCCCATATTCACCGGCACACTCCACTGGTCGCCTGTTTTTTTTGAAATATAAAGATCGCACCTGCCGATAGCATCCTCCCTGCCACAAGCAGTAAAGACCATAATCCGGCCATCGGCAGAGATCGTCTGGGCACCCTCGTTATATCTTGAATTCAATGGCGGACCTGCATTTCTTGCCAACCCCCATTTACCGTTTACCTTGTCGCTTAGATAAAAATCTTCCTGATAGCCAGTCAGGCTCGTTGTGTCTTTTACCAGGCGGGTAAATACAAGGGTATTTTCATCGGCGGTAAGGCAAGGCCAGTATTCATCGAATTCGGAATTTACCGAATCGCCAAGACTCACTGGATTAAAGGACACGGGTGACTTTATAGCGTTGATGGCAAAATCACTTCTTTTGATGCCTTTTTGGGCCAGTTCTATGTGCTTTTTATTTTTGCTCGCTGTGGAAAAAAATGCCTGGTAACTCTTCTTGGCATCCTCATAACGACCAATTTTAAACTCAAGGTTGCCACGCAGAATATAGCTGTATGTAAAAAAGAGAGGATTGACTGCTATTCCGCGGTTATAGGCATCAATGGCCTTTTCATATGTTTTGTTGTCTTCATAAGCCTGGGCCAGGATAAAATATGCTTCTACAAATTTTTCATCAATATCAATTGCTTTCTGAAACAGTTCTATTGCCTTATCATAATATCTTAAATTAAGGTATGAAATTCCATCGGTGTATGCTTTAATGGCTGATTTTTTTTCAGTAGTATAACTGGTTTGGCCAAAAGCAGCAATTTGGACAAAGACAAGGCACAGAATCAGGCACTTCTTCATATATGTAAGATTGAGGTCAGTTAAAATTAGCAATTATATACAAAACCTCCAATTTAAGTTAACAAATGCCGGGCTTACATTTTCAGTCTTAACATATGAAGTGATTGTGGAATGGCTGATTTTTCGTTGGAAAAAAGGTAGGTACCTTTCCCGCTTATGGCAATTCCCTCAATCTGAACCCCTGACAATTCTTCCATTTCAAAAGTATGCAAGGGTTGAAGATTATCAATATTATCGAGGATGATGATAAACGGATAAAAAAGATTGTACCCGCACAGAACAATTTGACCGCTTTCTTTTTCAAGGTCTGCACCTGTAATCAACCCGTCTGAATTAAACCCACCAATATGTTTGGCGGTTACCTGCCCCTCGGTGAACGGCATCGAATACAAAGCAGTTTCAAGGTTCAGCCAGTCTTTGGTAAAAAGATAAATTGAATCGGCTGTGGCAATCATCGCCTCACAATCGAATGGATTGGCATAAAGCGCCGGGGTGAAATCATACTGGTCTTCGTATTTAAAATCAATAATGCCGGCGCTGACTTTCTGCAGCTTATCATTTTTATTAAGCAACTTTTTCTGTAAACAATAAATCCTTAGGTCTTTCCGCGAGCCTTCGTTGTTGCCGAAATCACCAATCATAATGAAATCATCGTTCTGTGCGATATCCTCCCAGTCTGTGTTAACAGCATTTATAATCTGAACTGATTTTATTATCCTGCCTGTGGCCTGGTCGGCAGCATAAATCACGGGTTCTCCACCGCTGTCATTAAAAGACCAGATAAGGCTGTCGAATTCAATAATCCCCGATGATTCTGCAAGCTCTTCGGGAAACTGGCACAATTTCACTATTTCAAAAGAAGTAATATCCTCGCTCTTTTTACTGTAAATGAAAAAATTCAGAAAAACAAATACACCTGCTACAAGAATGATTTTTAATATTTTAAACATTGAACTCAATCGCTGAACCCGAATAATTTTATCATTTTGTCAAAGATACCTGTATTTTCATAAAAACCAATGAATGATTCAGCGCCCGGACCGAAGGCAAAAACAGGTACGGGTACCCCGGTGTGGTTATGGCAAACGAATTCAATTTCCGCACTTCCCTTTTTAATATCACCACCGGTAACAGCAACACCCCCTGTTTCATGGTCGGCAGTAACAATTACCAGTGTATTTCCGTCTTTTTCAGCAAAATCAAGCGCTTTTCCTACTGCTTTATCAAAATCTATCATCTCCTCCACGAGATAGGTCGCATTGGTATCGTGGCATGCCCAGTCAATTTGCGATCCTTCAACCATAAGGAAAAAACCCTTGTTGCTATCAGACAAATGCTCTATTGCTACTTCCACCGAAAGCGGGAGCATATTTCCCCTTCCTTCAGAAACAGCCGGCATGTGCGAATCTGAAAGCAATGCTGCAACCGGGCTATTTGCAGCTTTTTTCAGGCCAACGGTATCATAAATTACCTGGTATCCTTTCTGCCTGAGTTTATCCGACAGGTTAATGCTGTCACTTCTTTTTTCGAAATGGTTTTTTCCGCCGCCTATAAATAGATCAATATCGGTCTTTAAAAAATCAGCAGCTATTGCTTCGTAACTATTTCTGCTTTTCTGGTGGGCAATAAATGAAGCAGGTGTGGCATGTGTTATTGTACTGGTAGCTACGAGCCCTGTTGAAAGACCGTTTTCTTCGGCCAGGTGGAGAACAGATTTCACCGGCATGGTATCAGTCCCTACCCCTATTGCCCCGTTATAAGTCTTTTTACCCGTGGCAATGGCTGTTCCCCCTGCACCTGAATCGGTAATAAAATCGCTGGCTGAATAGGTTTTCGAAAAACCAATGTATCTCATGCGTTCAATATTTAACCAACCCATATTTACTACCATACCGCTGTATATTTGCGAAATGCCCATCCCGTCGCCGATCATCAGGATAATATTTTTTGGGCGTGTTTCTTCTGTTTCTTTCGCTTGCTGACCAAATGAACAGTTTAGTATAGCTGTAAAAAATAATATAGACACGAGTAAATTTTTCATGGTTTTGGGTATTATTTCAATTCATTAAACATTTTCGATACAAAGTAACAAAATTAACCAAACTTGGTTGTTTGCCTATGATTAAGAAATAATTAATTTTATAAAAGAATTATGCACTGGTAAAATTATCATTGCTGATTCAATGTTTTTCATTATTCAATTCATACAAAAACACAAAACCACAATACATGAACCCTGTTATTACAGCTATTGCATCGTATGGCATGTCGGGAAGTATTTTTCATGCCCCCCTTCTGCATGTACATCCCGGATTCAGGCTAAAAGCAATTATGCAGAGGACATCGGTTTCTGCCAAAGATAAATATCCCTATCTGCAGGTAGTAAAGAGCTTCGAAGAGTTGATTAACGATGATGAAACAGAACTAATAGTGGTAAATACCCCTGACAACACGCATTATGAGTTCGCCGCGAAAGCATTGAATGCCGGAAAGCATGTTGTGGTTGAAAAACCCTTTACAACAACGGTGGCTGAAGGTGAAAAACTTATAGGGCTTGCAGGTGAAAAAGGGGTAATGCTCAGCGTTTTCCAGAACCGCAGATGGGACGGTGATTTTCTTACCCTTCAGCAGATCATAGCCAGGAGGCTATTGGGCAGGATTGTGGAATTTGAAGCGCATTTCGACCGTTACAGGAATTACATCCAGGATTCGTGGAAAGAAAATCCTGAATATCATACCGGAACACTTTACAATCTCGGCTCCCATCTTATTGATCAGGCACTGGTGCTTTTCAGCATGCCACAGGCGCTTTTTGCCGATGTAAGGGCCATGCGTTCAGGCGCCAGGGTTGATGATTCATTCGATATCAAACTTTATTATCCTGAAATTAAAGTTACCCTTAAGGCAGGGTATCTCGTGCGCGAGCCCGGCCCAAGGTACATGTTGCATGGCACAGAAGGTTCATATGTTAAATATGGCCTGGACCCACAGGAAGAATTGCTTAAAAACGGCTACTTCCCTTCAGATGATTCGTGGGGAAAAGAACCGGAAAAAGACTGGGGGATACTTCACACCACAATTAACAGCAAAACTTTGAGGGAAAAATATGAAACTGTGCCCGGCAACTATAATCATTACTATTCAAATATTTATGATATTATCAGGCACAACAGGGAGTTAATGGTTAAACCACAACAGTCCCTTGATGTAATCAGGGTTATCGAAGCTGCATACAGGAGCAGCAAAAACAGGGAAGTCATTGATTTGTTATAAGTAAAAAAATCCCTTTCCGGTTTTGAAAATATTTATAAATTTATTTGCATTTTCAGGCATTGTTTTCATAAACCCTGCAAACCATTAACCGTATAAAGGTTTAAAGTTTTAGTATGAAGAAAAATATAGCTCACAAAAATTATTACAAATCCTTAAAATTTCTTAAAATGAAACGCATTACCATTCTTTTAACTGCACTGATGCTTGTGTTTTTTGGTTGTACAAAAGATGAGGACAAAAACGGCTCAGACGATGACGGGTATGAAAATATGTCGGGCTTTAAAGAAACCTGCACCCCATCTTCATTTCCAGGTCTTGAAATTGCTATTGACGGTAATTATTTCTCCGAAACAGAAATTGACGAACAGGCATATGAGGCCTATGCAAATTGTGTATCAGAATGTTATTCCAATCCCGATAACCAGACCGAATGTGCGATGAATTGCCTTAGTTTGCTGGGTATTGTTCAGACATCAGGGGCTTTCAGCCTAACGGTATATATTACAAATACCACCGAAGAAACCATAACATATATCGTAGAGCCGGGCGACTGGTTTCAGCCGGGTTCGGGTGATTACCAGCCGATGCTTTCGGCTGTGCATATTACCAAAGTGGTACAACCCGGGGAAACCATAACTATAGCAATTCCTGTCTTTTGCCTTGCATCTCATCTGTCTGCACCAGATGAAATTTCGGAGTATACCATGTGCGAAATGATCAATTCAAATACCTGCCTGGCAGGGATTATTGATATACTTAAAACCAAAGACACAGAGTTATTCACCGGTCTTGAAACCAGTACAATACAGGATATAATCTGGAGTTGCACTGAAGGTGAAGAAGTAGACTGGGACTTCCTGAACAACTTGCCTGACAAAGAATAACATAAAGAAAAAATAAGATACTTCAAAAAGCTGAAAGGTTTAGAACCCTTTCAGCTTTTTGTATCTCATCATGGCTTCGATGTAATAATAGTCGGCATAGGTAAGCGGAACATCCACTTCCGAATTTCCGGGTTTGTCACCCACGCTGTGCATCAGGAGAAAATTGCCGTTTGTTCCCGTTTTTGCCCTGTAGGTATCAGAAGAAAGCGATTCTAACTGTGTTTCAGCTACTTTCAGATATTCTGCACCCTTTACAGCATCTGCCAACTGACTGAGTTCTAACAGTGCCGCGCAGATAATGGCGCCTGCAGAAACATCGCGGTATGTGTTGGGTATATCAGAGTCATTAAAATCCCAATAAGGAATTTTATCCTTCGGCAAGTTTGGATGATGGATGATAAAATCTGCAATTTTTATTGCGTGTTCAAGGTATTTCTGATCTTTCGTTTCACGGTAACTCATGGCATATCCGTACAATCCCCATGCCTGTCCCCTCGCCCATGCCGATGAGTCGGAATAACCCTGCCTCGTTTGTTGTGACAATACCACACCGGTAATTGTATCGTACGAAACTACATGAAAACTGCTTCCGTCTGGTCTGAAATGGTTGGCAAGTGTTGCATCGGCATGTGACCTGGCAATTTCCCCAAGTCTTTCATGGCCTGAGTCACGCGATGCGAAGAACAGTAATTCCAGGTTCATCATATTATCCACAATAACAGGATATTGCCATGTCCCCCAGTCCCACGACCGTATAGCCCCAGTTGCAGGCCTGAATCTTGTGGCCAGAGAATTTGCAGCGGTTAATATTACCTCTTTGTACCGGCTATTTTGGGTTAACCTGAACCCGTTGCCAAAACTGCAATATATCATAAAACCCACATCGTGATTATTGGTGGTGTATTGCTGGTCCTCCACACGCCGTGTGAATTCTTCCGCCAACTGTTTTAGTTCATCATCATTGGAGTATTCGTAAAGATACCATAATGATCCCGGGAAAAATCCGCTTACCCACCAATCGGAATTACATGTTATGAACTCCCCTTTCTTTGAATAAGAACGGGGTAACAGTCCCGGTTTATCTATAAGATATTCTGCCATTTGCCTGTATTGGACAAGAGCCGTATCGAGGCTGCTGATAATGATTTCTTCAAGGGAAGAAGCCGGCTGTTTACAGGATGGAAACAAGAAAAAAACAATGATTACACTCGTTACAATAATAGTTCGTTTCATCTTTATAAATTTTTAGTTTAAATATAAGGGAAATTTTTTTTCCGTGCATCTTAAAGTTTACCACTAAAGGCTAATTATCTAAAAAAATTCCTATTTTTAACGTTTTTAAACCTAATTACAGAAATAAACTCATATCAAAATGGCTATTTTACTCGGAACCTTATTCGTCCTCCTGGGAGGATTTGCCAACGGGAGTTTTTATATCCCATACAAACGTGTTAAAACCTGGTCGTGGGAAGTGTACTGGCTTGTGGGCGGTATCTTTTCATGGATAGTTGCCCCCTGGGTGTTTTCCTTTGCCACAGTACCCGACCTTACTGGTGTCTTCAGGGATGCCACGGCGGCCACTCTTTTTAAACCTTTTATATTTGGCGTATTATGGGGTATCGGGGGCCTGACCTTTGGTTTATCGATGCGCTATCTCGGAGTTTCACTTGGTATGTCAATAGCTCTGGGTTTAACACTTGTGTTTGGCGCACTTCTGCCTTCTGCTCTTGTTTCGATTGCACCTAAAGTATTTGTGAATTTATTTCCGGGAACAGCTCCTTTCGGCGATCTTCTTACAACCAAATCAGGACTGATTTCACTGGCAGGTGTGCTGATTTGCATTGTTGGTATTGCGATTAACGGAAAAGCAGGCATGATGAAAGACAAAGAGGTATCGGACGAAGTGAAAAAAGAAGGTGTGAAGGATTTCGATATGAAGAAAGGTATCTTCGTGGCTATATTCTCTGGACTAATGAGTGCCGCTTTTGCAATGGGTGTTGCTGCCGGTAAACCACTGGCTGATATAACACTTGCACATGGCGCCAGCGAAGTATTTCAAAATAACCCGTCATTCATTATGATCATGTTTGGAGGGTTCCTGATCAATGCTGCATATTGCATATATCTTCAGTTAAAGAACAAAACAATGGGTGATTTTGTAAAGGCACCTTTGTTGAATAATTATACCTTTTCTATAATTGCAGGTGTACTTTGGTACCTGCAGATGTTCTTCTATGGCATGGGCGAGTCTATACTAAAAGGTGTTGCAGGCTGGAGCCTGCTGATGGCATCGAGTATCATCTTCAGTAACATGTGGGGACTTATTACACACGAGTGGAAAGGGGTGAGCCGGAAAACCATTGTCACCCTTGTGGTGGGACTTCTGATACTTATCTCTTCCACAGTGGTATTCGGGCTTGCAAAAGCTGCTTAAAAATATGAATGTTAACAACTAAAAGAAATTATAATTCCAGATGAGCGGACACAGTTACTTAGCTTTCGACCTCGGAGCATCAAGCGGTAGGGGCGTATTGGGAACCTTGGACAAAGGGAAAATTGAGCTTAAAGAGGTCAACCGTTTTTATAACGGCATGACCAATATACTTGGAAATTAC
This sequence comes from Bacteroidales bacterium, assembly GCA_016936215.1. Lineage (GTDB taxonomy): Bacteria > Bacteroidota > Bacteroidia > Bacteroidales > UBA10428 > JAFGPL01. The sequence goes on along the minus strand of JAFGPL010000297.1, from coordinate 9,814 downwards.
CATTGGGATTTTCTGAGGCTCTTTGATGATATCAAACGCGGAATTACCGCCTGTGCAGAATTTACACAAAAACCCGAATCAATAGGCTTAGACACCTGGGGGGTTGATTATGCACTGCTCGACAAACAGGGCAGTTTTCTCGGGATTCCCTATGCCTATCGCGACCATCGTACCGATACAGCCATGGAAGAGCTATTCAGGATTATCCCAAAGGAAAAGGTTTACGAACTTACAGGAATCCAGTTTATGCAGTTCAATACACTTTTTCAGTTGTATGCTGCAAAAAGAGACGGGTTACCCATTATGGACCTGGCCACCGACCTGCTTTTTGTCCCCGATATCATCAACTATATGCTTACCGGTGTAAAAAAATCGGAGTTTACATTTGCCACCACTTCACAGCTATTCAATCCTGTAAAAGGGACATGGGAAAAAGAACTGTTTGATGCCATTGGCGTGTCAGCAAGTATCATGCAGGAGATTGTGCAGCCCGGGGCCATTATAGGGAAACTTACTGCAGATATTGCCCGCGAAACGCAAATGCCGCAGCTTAATGTAATCGCACCTGCTACCCACGATACAGGTGCTGCCATTGCAGCTATCCCTGCCGACGATGAAAATTTCGCATACATCAGTTCTGGTACATGGTCGCTGATGGGCATTGAATCGAAAAAACCCCTCATCTCTGAAAAAACACTAGCCTTTAATTTCACCAACGAGGGCGGAGTGGAAAAAACTTACCGGGTGCTTAAAAACATCATGGGACTTTGGCTGATACAGGAGTGTAAAAGGTGCTGGGACAACAAAAAACAGGAATTTTCCTTTCCTGAAATTGTGAAAATGGCAGAAAAAGCCGAACCTTTTCGCTCACTCGTTGACCCCGATCATGCTTCTTTTCTCAACCCTCCTGATATGACCATTGCGCTGGCAGATTACTGTAAATCAACCGGGCAACCGGTACCGGACACCCCTGAACGGCTTGCAAGGTGCGTTTTCGACAGCCTGGCTTTGAAATATCGTGCGGTTATTGACAGCCTGAAAATTATCTCTGACAAAAAAATTGAAAAGATACATGTGATCGGGGGCGGTTCTCAAAACGAACTCCTTTGCCAGTTCACTGCCAATGCAACAGGACTTCCTGTGGTAGCCGGCCCGGCAGAGGGAACCGCCATTGGTAACATCATGGTGCAGGCCATGGGGCTGGGGCACGTGAAATCGCTTGCTGAAATCAGGAGGACAATAAAAAACTCCTTTGATTTTAAGTCCTATCAACCTCAAAATTTTAATGCATGGGACAAAGCATATGATCAATTTAAAAAAATAATGAAATAGAAGCAGGCCGGATGTTTGGTGTTACTCTCTAACACAAGATGCTTCAACACTTGCTTCAGACTAAATTATAAATCATTAAATCAACAAATAAAAAAATGGATAAATCAACTAGAATTCAGAAGGCTTATGAAATAGCCCGTGAGGAGTATGCCGATATTGGTGTAGATACCGAGAAAGTGCTCAACAGGTTATCAAAAGCCGCCATCTCTTTACATTGCTGGCAGGCCGATGACGTGGGAGGATTTGAAAAACCCGATGCTGTGCTTTCAGGCGGCGGAATACAGGCAACCGGTAACTATCCGGGCAAGGCAAAAACCATAGATCAGTTAAGGCAGGACCTTGAGAAAGCATATTCGCTTATCCCCGGCAAACACAGGTTTAACCTTCATGCACTTTACGGTGATTTCAAAGGTAAACTGGTAGACCGCGACCAGATTGGTACCGAGCACTTTAAAAGCTGGGCCGATTGGGCAAAATCGCTGGGTATCGGTGTAGATTTTAACTGTTCACTCTTTTCGCATCCTAAAGCCGATTCGGGACTTACCATTGCTTCAAAAGACAAAGGGATACGCAATTTCTGGATAGAACACGTGAAACGGTGCCGCGAAATAAGTGACTTTTTCGGGAAAGAGCTTGGCAAGCGCTGTGTGCACAATATCTGGGCACCCGATGGCACCAAAGAACTAACTGTTGACAGGTATAAACACCGTTCAATACTGAAAGATTCACTTGACGAAATACTTTCGAAAAAATACGACAAGAAAAACATGGCCGATACAGTAGAAGCCAAACTTTTTGGCATTGGCGCTGAAGCATTTACTGCAGGTTCGCACGAATTTTACCTCGGATATGCAGTAGCCAATAACATGATGCTTTGTCTCGATATAGGGCACTTTCACCCGACCGAACAAGTATCCGACAAGGTTTCAGCCGTATTTCAATTCATTGACGAACTGTTGTTCCACGTTACCCGGCCCATCCGCTGGGACAGTGACCATGTCGTAACCCTGAGTGATGAAGTAAGAGCATTGATGCAGGAGATTGTCTGGGCTGACAAGTTAGAAAAAGTTTGTATCGGTCTCGATTTTTTTGACGCAAGCATCAACCGTATCGGAGCTTATGTAATAGGCACACGGGCGGCACTCAAAGCTTTGTTGCTGGCGCTGCTTGATCCTATTGACACCATGCGCAAATACGAAGACAACGGCCAGGGGTTCGAAAAACTTGCCCTGATGGAAGAAGCTAAAGCTAAACCTTTTGGTGCAGTTTGGGATTATTATTGCATGAAGAACAATGTTCCGGTTGGTGAAACCTTTATACCTGTAATTCAGCAATATGAAAAAGAGGTACTGAGCAAAAGATAAATCTTTAAACTAGTGTCAAGTCAAGCATCTTTTGTCATGTTGAGCGATAGCGAACTAAGCGAAGCCTGTCTGCCTGATGCATCCAGGCAGGCCTGTCTGACTGGTTCATCCAGGCAGGCGATCTCATGAAATAAACATCTGTATTTCAAGAATAAAGATTACTCCTTTCAGTCGTGAGAAAAGTTACTCCCTTAGGTCGTGAAATATGTTCTTCACTTCGTTCAGTATGATAATTGACATGACACTAATGATATATTAACTATGCTTCGACTACCCGCCTGCCAAATCCGCCTGAGGCGGAGGCGGGCAGTTGAAGACAGTTTATGATTGACACAACACCAGGAAAACAGGCCCGTTTGCCTGTAACAATAGTATCAAATAATTATAAAAAACCCCGCAACAGAGCGGGGTTTTTCATTCAAATCCACTATTAAAACTAACAATACTGCGGAAATTCCCGCTATACAGTCTTTAATATATCCCAGACAAAAGCACGCACACCTACCTCCTTGTTAATTTCATCAAGTTTTCTCACTTTTTCAAGGAGTATCTCCACCTGTTCATCGGGTATAATGGTAAGCGCCGCCGAGTTCATCTCGGGCCAGGTGTGGGTACCCATTCTTGGCTCACCGCTTTCAGAACCCCGGCCCTGTACATCGGCCCACCATGTGTAACCCCTTATTTCAAGGCGGTCAAACATATATTCCACTCGTTCGGTATTGGCCTGGTTAAAAACAATAAATACAGCTTTCATATCTTTTTAATATAGAATTCATATTACTTATCCATAAATATAAACCGTTTTCGCACCTGTGCTTTTTTGTCGCGTTCCCCCCTGCGGGCAAAAATGGCATACATTACAGGTACAATAATCATGGTAACAATGGTTGAAAAGACCAATCCGCCAATTACAGTGATGCCCATTGGTGTCCAGATTTCAGAACCTTCACCCCTGCTGAGTGCCAGGGGCATCATACCCAGAATGGTTGTAAAAGCAGTCATTAGCACCGGGCGTAACCGGGAGTGGCCTGAAAGCGCAATGGCTTCGTATAAATCATAGCCTCTGTCACGCATCAGATTGATATAATCAACCAGAACGATACCGTTCTTTACAACGATACCAACAAGCAATATAGCACCAAGTGCGGCAATAAGGCTAAGTGTGGTATTGGTGAGCGCTAACGCCAGAATTACACCTGTAAATGCAAATGGTATTGAAAACATAATAACAAAAGGCATTGCAAACGATTCAAACTGGGAAGCCATAACTATAAAAACCAGGATGAGACTCAAAATGAGAAGCATACCTAAATCTATAAATCCCTCAATCTGATCTTCGTATGCACCTCCAACATTGATCATCACACCTGATGGTTTTTCAATATCTTTCAACTCAGATTTTATATTATTTGCCAGTTCACCAAGAGAAACGCCAACCGGTTTCACCGAAACCCTGGCAATACGTTCCCTCCTTTTATGTTCAATATTTGGCGGTGACCAATATTCCTTCACCTCGCCAAGTTCTTTGAGTTTAATTTTGCTGCCCATGGGATTGACAATGGTAATCTCTTCCAGATCGGTAATTGAGCTTCTGTATTGCTCCTTTAACCTGACAATAATGTCATACTCATCACCCTCTTCACGAAAATAAGATGCCACAAGTCCATCAACCCGGTTCCTGATCATGGCAGAAACATTTGCACTGTTTAATCCCTGTAAAGCAAGTTTTTCACGGTCAAGCACAACCTGAAGTTCGGGTTTATCTTTTTCCCGGCTTAAGATAACATCGGCTGCACCTTTAATAGATGCAACACGGTTTTTTATTTCTTCAGCAAGCATATTTGTTTCATCAAAGTTGTAACCGTATATTTCAATATCCACTGTATTATCACCACCACCCATGCCACTGCTGGTGGTAGAAACATTAAAGTTGATAATTTCGGGGATCATGGCTATCTGTATTCTCAAATCGTCTGCTATTTCAAAAACAGAGCGTGATCTTTCGGAAATCCGTTTTAACCGCATCATCAGGTTGATTCTGTTTGATCCTGTTGTAGTGAACAGTGAGAAAAATCCACCTTCATCATCGGAACCTGAAGAGTTTGATACCAGGGTGATCTCGGGATAACGTTCCCTTATTATTTCATCAATCTTTCGTGCCGTCACCGAAGTTTCTTCTACCCTGAGCCCTGTTTGCAGTTCAATGGATGCTCTGATACTGCTTTCGTCAGTCTGGGGCATCAGGTCTGTCTTTACAAATTTTACTGCAATAAAAATTGATCCGATAAACAGTGCAAAACTTAACAGTATCACAATCTTTTTATGGAAGAGCGACCAGCGGATAGATTTTTCATAAAAGATATCCATTTTATCCAACCATTTGCCAATGGTATTTTCATAACTGTACTTAGAAACATGGTTCTTTTTAGTCCTTAACCTTAGCATCTTTGATGCAAGCATCGGAGTAAGAGAAATAGCGGCAAGGGTTGAGGTTGTAACTGTAATGGTTACTATCCAACCGAGTTGTTTGAAAAGTACACCCGTCATTCCCCCTACCAGGGTAAGTGGGAAGAACACTGCCACAATTACAAGCGTGGTGATAATTACTGCCAGCCATACCTCGTTGGTTGCATAAATAGCGGCTTCGCGAGGTGTTGCCCCTCTTTCAATGTGTTTGGTAATATTTTCGAGCACCACAATGGCATCATCAACCACCATACCAATAGCAATAGAAAGCGAAGACAACGAAATAACATTGATAGAACTGCCTGAAAAATACAGATATACAAAAGACACAATCAATGAAATGGGAATGGTGAGCACGATAATAACAGTGGCGCGCCATCGTCCCAGGAAAACCAAAACCACCAATGCTACGAATAAAAATGCCCACATCAGGGTGGATGAGAGATTGCTAATTGAACCTTTGATAAATTCTGAAGTGTCAAAAATCGGTTCAATTTGAATATCAGGAGGCAATGTCGGGGTTAGTTCCGACATACTTTTTTTAACCTGTTTGGCAATTTTAACTGTATTGGCACCCGATTGTTTCATCACAAAAAGTCGCATCCCCTGTTTACCATTAATCCTTTCCTCAAGCGATACGTCTTTAAGGGTATCTTTAACCGTGGCAATGTCTTTGAGGTATATCGGTTTTCCTGATGAATTCCCTACGATGATGTTTTGCAATTGACTGCTTTCTGAAAACTCACCCTGTACCCGCAACTGGTAATCCATTTTACCCATTTTCACATTTCCCGAAGGCATATTCAGGTTCTCGGCACCAATAATACCACCTATCTGCTCGAGTGTCATGTTGTAAGATTCGAGCTTTTTCGGATCAATATCTATATATATCTTCCTGTTTGGCGCACCCATGGTTGATACTGAGCCTATTCCATCAATCCGGTTCAGCGGGTTTACTATTTTCTCCTCTATTATTTTCTGAAGCCCCGGGTAGCTTTCATCTGCTGTTATTGCATAGAAAATAATCGGCATCATACTGGTGCTGAATTTAAAAATAGAAGGACGCTCAACACCGTCGGGCAGATAATTGTATACCTGGTCGAGTACACTGCGGACATCGTTCATTGCCTCGTCGAGATTTGCCTCCCATTCGAACTCGAGACTTACCACCGACAGGTTGTCATAAGAAACAGAGGTTATCTCTTTGAGTTTATCAACCGAATTCATAGCATCCTCTATCGGTTTTGAAAGGTTGGTCTCAATATCGGCGGCATTTGCACCGGCATATGTGGTCATAATGCTGATATATGGTGGTTCGATCTCAGGATACAGGTCAACCGGAATCTGCACCAGGGAATAGATACCCAGAACAATCACTGCGGTAAAAATCATGAAGGTTGTAATGGGCTTATTTACTGCACTTTTATATATACTCATTGCTCTATTTTTATCGTTATTTCAATCATATTCAAGTATTTAATCTTCAACAATTTCCACAGCCACACCGTCAATCAGGCGCGCTTGTCCCGAAATTATCAGGTTATCGCCTTCTTTTAACTCGTTTGAAATGATCTCCACAACATCATCATAACGTTTACCAATTTCTACCAAAACTCTTTTGGCAATTCCATTTTTTTCAACAAAAACATACCGCTGGTTAGATCCCTGCATTTTAAGCACAGCTAACGATGGTACCACCAATGCCTTCACTTCTCCCAGCTCAAGGTTTACCCTGCAAAACATTCCGGGGCGCAATTTCTCACCGGGATTATAAATTTTAAGTTCTATGGTAAATGAGTGCGACATCGGGTCAATAACAGGATACGTCCTGAAAATTTCACCTGTATATTTTTGTTCAGGATAGATATCTGATACAACTTCGGCTTTCATTCCATTTGAAATCATCGGGAAATAGGTTTCGGGGATATTGACCATAGCTTTCAGGGGATTAACCTGTACAAGAGAAACAATAGCTGCCTTACCAGCTGTGGTGTTGGGCGCACCCGTGTACATTTCACCATCTTCGAAGTACTTTCCCGAAATGATACCATTGAAAGGGGCACGCAGCACTGCATTCTCCTGTAAAAAGTCAGCATTCATTTGTGCAATCTCATATTGAGCCTTCGCCTGGTCATACACCTGTTTGGTGATGCTACCGGCTTTCATAAGGGTATCGTATCTTTTAAAATCGGTTTCAAGGGTCTTCAACTGAATTAGTGTTTGTTTTAGCTGAGTCTGGTCCATTTGGAGCAGCAAATCGCCCTTGGCTACCCTATCTCCTGTTTCGACAAATATTTTCTCGATCCTGCCGGGGGAAACAGGTACCAGGTGTACCTCCTCAAAAGCCTTAAGTGTTGATGTATATTCAATATTCTTGCCAATTACCCGGGGTTGAAGTTCTGTGATCCTTACCCTTTCTGTCCTGGCAACCGAGTCAACAGCAGTTTCATTTTTATCTGCAGATTGGGATCCACTCTTTGGTGCACACGCATTTAATATTACGACCGCTAAGAACGATAACGTAAAGAATTTTAGTAATTTCATTTCAATTAAATATTAAGTTTTTTATAATGTATTCATTAATTTCTGCAAGGCCAACTGTGCATCAAATACACTGTTAATGGCCATGATATAAGCCGATTCTGCCTGCAGGTAATTGTTATATGAGGTAATGAGGTCAAGGCTCGAAAAAACGCCTTGTTTATATTTAAGTTCATGATTTTTGTATACCCTGTATGCCACTTCTACATTTCTTTTCATATTTTCATATTGCTCCATGGCAGATGCCAAGTTATATTTTGCCTGTTTTTGCTGAAGGAATAATTGCTCTGTAAGCAGTTGTTTGTTATTTAAAGCTGTTTTATACTGTATCTGAGCCTGACTGACTTTGGCATTACGCATTCCGCTTGAGAAAATAGGTATGCTCATATTCAAACCTATTACATTGTTTGGAGAAAAGTCAAGTTCGGGTTTTAATATTTTTCTTGTATAATTGTAAAATCCGGCGAGCGTAGGCAGGTAATTCATCTTTTGAAGAGTTATCTGTTTCTTTGTAAGCTCTTCCTGTGTTTGCATCAACCTGTAATCCAGGTTATTTTCAAGAGAAAATGTATCTGCAAGTAACGTTGCAAACTCAACAGTGTGAATTAAACCGGGCAGAGAATCGGTTAAATTAAGTGGGGTATTAATATCAACACCAAGCTGAAAACGTAACAGGTTATAAGCCACTTCCTTTTGTCTTTCTGCTGATCTGAGATTGTTTACAATGGTGTTTTTCTGAACCTCAAACTGGTCAATATCAATCTTTTCAACAATTCCAACGGATACCATCACTTTTGTTTTCTCAAAAATATTGCTGGTATTTTCGAGACTTTCCGAAAGAATATCAATGGTCTGGTTCGCCATAAGCGAGTTAATATAGAGCCTTGTGACAAGGTCTTTTATTTCCTGTTCGGTTTTAAGGCGGCTTGTTTCAGACATTTGCCTGTACAACCTGGCTGACTGCACCCCCACAATATAACTGCCGCTGAAGATTAGTTGTGAGACAGTTACATTCAGGTTACTAGTCGGGTTGAACGGGATGCGCTGAGGGGGGACACCCTCTGCAAAACTGATTTCCATTTCGGCGCCCATAAAGTTTGAATAGTCCATAGTGGCTTCAGCCTGCGGCAAACCAGCGGCGATGGTCTCAAAAAGTTTCTTCCGTGCCTGAAGAACAGCCATTTCTGCATTCTCAATATTTTTGTTAAATTCAAGGGCATGCAACCTGGCTGCCTCAAGGCTAAGGGTCAGCGTATCCTGTCCGATACCCGTCTTAAAAACTAATCCTGTAAATAGTAGTATTAAAAAAAACTTTGCTCTCATATTATTATGTTTATGTCTTAGCTTCACTGATTATTCATAAATGAAAAATATTTTTCAATTAAACCCTGTCCCTTTTTCGTGGCAATGCCGTTAAAATATGGTATAATAACATTTTCAACCAACTGTTCGGGAGTGGTTTTTTCAGGAAAATCTTCCTTCTTATGGCTTATCTCCATTAAAAGGTGAATAAAAGTATCCACGATAACGAGATCGAGACCTTTTCTGAAAATTCCTTCATTAATTCCCTTCTGAAGTATTTTATAGGAAATTGATTCACTACCGGGACCGTAGCGTTTCTTAAACCTAAGCCATATCCCGGGATAGAATTTCTTGAAGTCTTCATAAAAAAGATGGTTCACTGTGGCCTTTTTCATTTCTCCATGCCGGGCTATCTTGAACAATGCTTCAATTGCATTTTCGGCCGAGGTTACGATCTCGTTCAATTCCTGGTTATACCTGCTGCTCATTAATTCCATACTGTGTAACAGCAGGTCATCCTTATCTTTAAACATCTCGTAGATGGTGCGTTTTGACACACCGGCTTCGGCGGCAATCTGATCCATGGTAACAAGCCTGATGCCCGATTTTGAAAAAAGCTCGATTGACTTGGCTATGATCCGGTCTTTTACTTCCATATAAAAAAATAAGCCACAAAAATATGAAAACTGAAATAGTTTACGAAGTTTTTTAACAAATATTATTACCTTAAATCCGCAGGTTAATTGTTGAAAAAACCGGGAAGCCCTGTAAAAATAATACTTACAAAGCTTGCCCGATTCATTTTTTTT
>JAFGPL010000296.1 GCA_016936215.1 Bacteroidales bacterium | reverse complement strand
TCTTTTTTTGTATCTGAAAACCGTTTTTGAATGAATGTAATCCAGTCGTTTACGGAAATCTTTTCGAGAAATACAATATCGCCAAATTTATAAAACGGCATAGAAGGGGAAGTGAACACGTCCATCATCATGTGTCGCTTGCTCCCATAAAGGCAATAAGTAACATGCTGGTGCAATTGCCAATGTGCGCGTAATTTTTTTTGAAAATCAACCGGATTTTCAAAGCCCGATATATTCTGGAATTCATCAATACAAATTACTAATTGGATATTCCCTGCTTCGCTTATTTTTTCTGCCATGCTGAGAATATCGTCAGGACTTTTAATAACTTCCTTCCAATCGAGGCTTAATTTAATATCACTTATCTGGTTGGGGCTGAATGTAACATTAGGAATAAACTTTCCCATAAACTTTTTCGCATTCCCGATAATCTTATCTATTTTAGTGGATGAGGCTTTTAATACTTCTGTGGCAAGCTGTTGGTAAAACTGTTCTTCGGTACGGACATTATTTAAGTCAATAAAACAAAACCTGACTTTTTCATTCTTTTCTTTTACAACATTAGCTGCTTTTAATACCAGTGAAGATTTTCCCCATCGTCTGGGAGAAATTAAAATGGTATTTACTGATGAGTTAAAATTTGAAACCAACCTTTTGGTTTCTTTTTCACGGTCAGTAAAGTCATTATCCTGAACAATTTTCCCGAATGTAAAGGGTGTTTTCATTAATCCTGCTTTTTCACAAATTTACAAATTCCTACAATCTTACCAAAAGGTAACTTACTAAAAAGTAACTTACCAAAAGGCGACTTGGATATTTAGCTTATAAAATTTTGATCAGGCTGTCCGGTATACTTCTGCTTCAAGTTCGCTAACAGCCTTTTGAAAAGATTGTTTATTGCCAAATTCGTTGATAATTTCGATGGGAGAACCCATATCAGAAAGTGGCTGTAATCTCAGCACTTCAATACTCTCTATATTTTCAATGCCTTCATCAGCGTATTTATCGAGTAATGCTTCCAAGACCTTACAGGCATTTTCGCCATATCTGGAAAAGTAGTTCCGTTTCTTTACATTATTTGCCCGTTCTTTTCGTGTTAAGGGTGGTTGGTCATAAGCAACATGGCAGATTAAATCGAATAAATCACATTGCCTGTCCACAGCATCCAGTAAAGCATTAACCAGTACCCCTTGTTCTTCCAGTTCTTTAATAATAGCTTCTTTTCTCTCAGATGTGTTCCAGTGGCTTATGAAATCGCCCAATGATGTAAATTGCCCTTTGATAATGTTTCGTGTATAATCCTTTAAATTACCAGTAATAGGTTTTCCCTGAGAATCGAAATACAGCTCCCTTTCTATAAGCAAAGTAACATCAACCTGATTCACGAAAACCTTTTTTCGAGGTTCTTTTACCATACCGGGGTCGCTGTTATCTTCTGGATACCTTATCTGTGGCTTTTCGGGAGTTAATCCATCTGTAATATCTTCACCCGTAACATCATCAATAACAGGGCTTGTGTCTGTTTCTTCCTCATCAATGATAGTACCCAAATCAACATCATTTGATATAGGTTTTACCCTGATGGGTTCACCATCGAAATCCTTATCGGCAAATAAATCTGTTGCGTTCCTGAAATCAATTATTGTAAAGTAATACTTCCCAAAATCTTCGTTTATTCTTGTACCCCGACCAATGATTTGCTTAAACTTAGTCATTGATGTAATATTGGAATCCAATACAATAACCTTGCAAGTCTGGGCATCAACACCCGTTGTCATTAATTCCGAAGTTGTTGCAATTACAGGATACCTTTGTTCGGGGTCAATGAAATTATCCAATTCCCTTTTACCCTCGTCATTGTCCCCTGTAATCTGCATAATATACTTATCATTGGCATTAGCCAAATCAGCATTCTCATTGATGAGGGCTTGCCTCATAAGTTCAGCATGGTTTATGTCAACACAAAAAATAATTGTCTTTGCATATCGGTCGTACCCTTTAAGAAATTCAGAAACCTTTTTTGCAACCTGTTGAGTTCGTTCATCTATTACAATATTCCTGTCGAAATCTTTTCTATGTATAAATTCTGTCCTCAACCTCAATGCCGTCCACATCGGTTTTACCCTTTTCGGGTCGCCATTGGTCAGCGCCCATGTTCATGCCCAATTCAACCCGAATAACCCGGTATGGGGCTAAGAACCCGTCATCAATACCCTGTTTAAGTGAATAAGTATAAACAGGGTCGCCAAAATATTCTGTATTACTTGTTTCTTTAGTTTCCTTTGGTGTTGCTGTTAAGCCTATTTGGGTAGCAGTATTGAAGTATTCCAGTATTTCACGCCATGCACTATCTTCTTTTGCACTTCCCCTGTGGCACTCATCTATAATTACCAAATCGAAAAACTCCCGTGAAAACTGTTTATAAATGTTCTTTTCTTCCTCGGAACCTGACAAACCCTGATAAAGCGACAAATAAACCTCGTAACTCTTATCAACCTGTCGGTTTTTTACCGTTGTCATTTTATCCCTGAAATGTTTAAAATCGCCCCTTCTTGTTTGGTCTATTAATGCGTTCCTGTCAGCCAGAAATAAAATTCGTTTTTTCGTTCCCGATTTCCACAATCTGTATGCAATCTGAAAAGCATTATAGGTCTTGCCCGTTCCGGTTGCCATAACCAGAATAATTCTATCCTGACCATTTGCAATTGCTTCAAGTGTTCTGTTAATTGCTATTTGCTGATAATATCGGGGTTTTCTTCCCGACCCGTCAAAATAATAATCTTGTATAACAATCTTTTCGGCTTCGCGTGTTTCAATACCCTTGTATTGCTTATACTTTATCCATAGTTGCTCAGGCGTAGGGAAATCATTCAGGCTTAATTCGGTTTCTGGTTTTTCATTGTTTGTGCGGTCGTGAAATAAAAAACCATCTCCGTTGCTGCTAAAAACACAAGGTATGTCAAGGATACGGGCGTAATCCATTGCTTGTTGAATACCCGACCTTATAGAATGGTTATTGTCTTTAGCCTCGACAATGGCAATAGGAATATTTGGTTTGTAATAAAGAATATAATCAGCCCGTTTTCTGTTGCCCCGTGCAGTAAGTTTACCCCTTACATATATTTTCCCATCGGTAAAAGATACTTCCTCTAACAACTGGGTTTGCTTGTTCCAACCCGCCTTTTCAATTGCAGGGGTAATATATTTAGTGCATATATCCCTTTCGGATAAAGTTTTCTTATCATTCATTGACCAGAAAAAATCGTTTCTTTCAAAAATAACAATTATCAGGTCATTTTTAGCTTATTTAGCTTATAAAGTGTTAGTATCAAATATAAAATCCTGTCAGAATGAAAGTTTCGCTTTATGTCGAGACCATAGTTAAACTTTCTTCACCTGACCCATTATAAACCATTTGGAATATTTTGATTTGAATAGTCGCCTCCTAAAATAAAAGCCCTATATATAGAATATATAACTCACAATCCTCAAAAGAACTATCATTTAAAGAAATACTCTTCGCATACTTTGCGATTGTCCAGGCGGTCTTTGCGTGGAACTGACTTTTAAGACAGCCTCTTTTTATGCTCCTGTATTCTGGCATGCAAATACTATACGGTTCTGTCGCTGTTTTAAACCCCCGAACAAATAATACTGCTTTGTGTTTACATTTTCGGGGAGAATAAAATAATCTGAATATTTTCTATCTTTATACAGATTTTATTTCAGGTACAATTTATTTCGGCTCCGTATTTTTAAATATCATACATATTTAAAAAATTACGGTTATTTTTCAGTGTTAATATTGGTATTTACATCAATGTATTTGCTGATTTGAAAGGAGTATTTTTATGTCTGTCCGGATTAATAAATATTTTGAATTAAATTAAAGGAATTTATCCAATTATTTAATAACTTGTTTGAATTTAAAACTGTTAAATATGAGTTACCTGGAATTTGATAAAGTACAACTGATAAATCTCGAATATTCACTTAACAAAGAGATTCTTAGGAGTAACCGTGCAGGGTCTTACGCAAGTACCACGCTCGTAGGTTGTAACACCAGAAAGTACCATGGTTTATTAATCTGTCCTATGGAGCATCTTGATGGTGACAGGCATGTATTATTATCCACGCTTGACGAGACCATCGTTGAACATGGCAGTGAGTTCAATCTGGGAATACATAAATACGAAGGGGATAATTATTATCCCAAAGGACATAAATATATGCGTGATTTCCAGGCCGAACCTGTTCCCAAATTTAAATTCAGGGTAGGAAATGTGATCCTTACAAAAGAGAGGCTTCTTGTAGAAAAAGAGCAGCAAATCCTTATAAGATATACCATCGAAGAAGCCGACAGGCATACCAGGTTAAGGTTCAGGCCATTTCTCGCTTTCAGGAACATCCACCAGTTGAGCAAGAGCAACATGCACGCCAACACCAAAGTCGGATTTATTGTCAATGGTATTAAATCTAAACTTTACGACGGGTACCCTTTTCTGAATATGCAGTTTTCCAAACGTATTGAATTTATTGCAAGCCCCGATTGGTATTATAATATCGAATATCTTGAAGAACTCAACAGGGGTTATGATTATAAAGAAGATTTGTTTGTTCCCGGCTATTTCGAGATGCCGGTAAAAAAAGGCGAAGTAATAATTTTTTCTGCATCTACCGTAGAAATAGACAATCCTGAAACTTTGAACAGGAAATTCACCACTGAACTATCAAAACGCATTCCCCGTAATAATTTCCGGAATTGTCTGATTAACGCTGCCCAGCAGTTTATTGTAAGAAAAGATAAAAAGACCGAAATCATAGCCGGATTTCATTGGTTTGGCACATGGGGCAGAGATACTTTTATTTCACTCCCGGGACTTACACTTTCTATCGGAGATGTAAAAACCTGTAAAGAGGTGCTCGATACAATGACGTTAAAACTTAAAAACGGCCTTTTCCCTAATATGGGCGCCAACGATTCACCTGCCTTTAATTCTGTTGATGCCCCACTCTGGTATTTTTGGGCTGTTCAGCAATATGCAAGGGTTGTACGTTCATATTCTTCTATCTGGAAAAGTTATGGTAAATCAATGAAATCAATCCTTGAGGCATACCGTGACGGAACAGCATTTAACATTAAAATGGAGGAAAACGGGTTGATCTACGCCGGTGAAAGCGGAAAAGCATTAACATGGATGGATGCCGTTGTTAACGGAAAACCCGTTACACCAAGAATTGGATATCCGGTTGAGATCAATGCATTGTGGTACAACGCTGTATTGTTCACCCTTGAACTCGCCAAAAGGGTTAAAGACGAGGTATTTATCAGCCAATGGCAACATCTGCCCGACATTATTAAAAGTTCCTTTATCAATACATTTTGGGACCCGGCCAAAGGACATCTTGCAGATGTTGCTGATACTGAAAAAAAGGACTGGTCAATACGGCCAAACCAGGTTATCGCCACCTCGCTTGAGTATACCCCAATTGATAACCAAATAAAACTTGCCGTCTTAAAAACTGTTGAAAAATGCTTACTTACACCACGAGGTCTTAGAACCCTTGCCCCTACAGATGAAAACTATATTGGCATCTACCAGGGAAACCAGGAAAAGAGGGACAAGGCATATCATCAGGGAACCGTATGGCCATGGTTACTCGAGCATTTTAGCGAAGGTTACCTTAATATCCATAAAGCTTCAGGGGTGGCCTTTATAAAGAAATTAATTGATGGTTTTGAACCCGTTATGTTCGAACACGGTATCGGTACTATATCCGAAATATATGACGGCGATCCGCCACACCACCCAAAAGGTGCAATATCGCAAGCCTGGAGTGTTGCCGCCTTGCTCAGGATGATCGAAAAGACAGAATCAATCAAAATAAATGAATAAAAACAAATTGTTTAACCCAAAATTGTACATGCCTTAAGTATGAAAGTTCTGATGTTCGGATGGGAGTTTCCGCCACATATCTCCGGTGGTTTAGGTACGGCAAGCTATGGACTTACAAAGGGTTTGCACAGTATTGGAGGAGTAGACATTTTATTCGTTGTCCCCAAAGCATATGGTGATGAAGACCAGTCGAAATTGAAGATAATTGATGCCGGGGAAGTGGTTGTGAGCAATCGTGTGGTTGATTACAAAGGTTTTTTCAAAAACATTAGTTTTATCGAAGTAGGCTCTCAACTCATCCCTTATACATCACCCGAAGAATATGAGAAGCTTGTGAACCTTTCACGTAAAAAGCAAAAAACCCTGATCAATACCCTTTTTTCGGGTAAACTGAGTTTTTCCGGCGGATACGGGAGCAACCTTTTTCAGGAAATAGCAAACTATTCGGCTGTCGCTTCTATTATTGGTGTTAACTTCGATTTTGATGTGATACATGCCCACGACTGGTTGACATACCCTGCCGGAATCGCAGCAAAGTTTGTTTCTGGCAAACCGCTTGTCATACATGTTCATGCTACCGATTTTGACCGCAGCGGAGGCAGTGTAAACCCTTCAGTTTTCGAGATTGAAAAACGAGGGATGGAGGTAGCCGATAAAATTATTACCGTAAGTAACCTGACACGAAATATAGTTATTGAAAAATATGGGATTAATCCCGACAAAGTAATAACAGTATATAATGCCGTTGAACCAATGGTTGACCGGCAAAAGATTAAATACCAAAGCGGAATTTCTGATAAAATTGTTACATTTCTCGGAAGGGTTACACTTCAGAAAGGGCCCGAGTATTTTATCGAAGCGGCACACCAGGTTTTAAGAAAGATGGACAAAGTAAGATTTGTTATGGCCGGCAGCGGCGATATGCTTAACAGGATGATTGCACGGGTGGCAGCCCTGAGAATGGGTGATAAATTTCATTTCACCGGGTTTCTCCAGGGGAATGATGTTTACACCATGTTTGACCTTAGCGATGTTTATGTAATGCCTTCAATTTCAGAACCTTTTGGAATTTCCCCGCTTGAAGCGCTGCAATCGAATGTGCCGGTTATTATTTCAAGGCAATCTGGTGTGGCAGAGATTCTTAAGCATGCCATTAAGGTTGATTTCTGGGATATACATGCCATGGCAGATGCAATATATGCCATTTTGAATTATGAGGGATTGCCAAAGATGTTTAACAAATACGCAAAAGAAGAAGTGGATAAACTGAAATGGGAAAACACTGCCCTTAAAGTAAAAGAAATATATCAATCTGTATTATAAACAACTACAATACCCGATACAATGAGAACCATCTGTTTATATTTTCAGGTACACCAACCGTTCCGGTTCAGAAGATACCGTTTTTTTGATATTGGCAACGAACATTATTATTACGATGATTACCTGAATGAATCTATCATGCGGAAAGTGGCAGATAACTGTTATCTTCCGGCCAATAATATCATTTACCAGATCATTAAAGAGTATGGTTGTCGTTTTAAGGTTGCTTTTTCAATTACCGGTTTGGCATTAGACCAGTTTGAACTATATGCACCCGAAGTTCTTGATAGTTTTAAAAAGTTAGCCAAAACGGGTTGCGTTGAATTTCTCGCTGAAACCTACTCACATTCACTGGTTTCGCTTAAAGATCCGGTTGAATTTGAGAAACAGGTAAAAGAACAGACGCAACGAATAAAAAATTATTTTGGTCAGGAACCCGGTGTGTTCAGAAATACCGAACTTATTTACTCAGATAAAATAGGTTCGATGATTTCAGATATGGGGTTCAAAGCCATGCTTACCGAAGGCGCCAAACATATCCTGGGATGGAAAAGCCCTAATTATGTTTATTACAATGCCATCAATCCCCGTTTAAAAATTTTGCTTAAAAATTTCAAACTCAGCGATGATATTGCCTTCAGGTTCTCCAACCGCGGATGGTCTGAATATCCGCTTACTGCTGAAAAATATGTAAAATGGCTTACAAACCTGGACAAAAAAGAAGAGGTGATAAACCTCTTTATGGATTACGAAACTTTTGGTGAACATCAATGGATGGATACAGGGATTTTTGAATTTCTCAAAGCATTGCCCGGCTGGGTCTTTAAAAAATCCGATTTCACATTCGGCACACCGGGCGAAGTTGCCGATTCATTTCAACCAGTAGCCGCCGTAAACGTAATTCACCCTATATCTTGGGCCGATGAGGAACGTGACCTTACGGCCTGGTTGGGTAATGAACTTCAGGAAGATGCTTTTAATAAACTTTATGCATTAACCGAAAGGGTAAACCGTTGTTCCGATCCAAAAATCCTGAAAGACTGGAAATATTTGCAGGCAAGTGATCATTTCTATTATATGTCTACCAAGTTTTTTTCAGATGGAGAAGTACACGCGTATTTTAACCCATATGAATCTCCCTACGATGCCTATATCAATTACATGAACATCCTGAGCGATTTTATAATCAGGTTGAATGCTGCAGTGCCAGAAACTGATAAAGACCTGCACATGGCAAACCTTAACGATGCTATTGAAGAAAAAAACAGGATTATAGAAAAATATGAAGCCGAGATTAAACGGTTGCAAAAAACCGCACCAATGGAGAAAAAGGATGCAGCTAAAGGCAAAACAGAGAAGATAATTGTCAAAGACAGAAAATCTGCACCTAAATTAAAAGATAAACAAACAGTCGCCAAAACATCTAAAAAAAATACTGCTGAAAAGGTTGTTAAGAAAAAATCAACAGGAGCTAAGAAGCCTGGTTCTGGTGCCACTAAGAAACGAAAACAGGCTCCCGGCAAAAAATAACCAGATTTTTTGCGATTACCCTATTTAGGAAAATATATTATTGATAATTTGAAAATTAGAGAGGCATGAGTAAGACTATGACTAAACCGAATTATATTTTTGAAGTCAGTTGGGAAGTATGTAATAAAGTAGGCGGTATCCATACGGTGATTGCCACAAAAGCGTCAACACTGGTAAAGGAATATCAGAATAATTATATTGCAATCGGCCCTGACGTGATCCACGACGAAACAAGAAACCCTGAGTTCGTTGAAGATTCCCAGTTGTTTTCTTCATGGCGGGCGCATGTTGCCGGAGAAGGCCTGAGGATAAAAATTGGCAGGTGGAACATTAACAGTCACCCGATTGCCATTCTCATTGACTTTTCGAATATGATCAACCAGAAAGATAAGATATTTGCCGAACTATGGGAAACATACAAGCTCGATTCGCTCTCGGGGCAGTGGGACTATATGGAACCGGCACTTTTTGGTTATGCTGCCGGCAAAGTAATCGAGAGTTTTGTTAAGTTCAACCTTTCTGCTTCTGACAAGGTTGTAGCCCAGTTTCACGAATGGATGACCGGGGCAGGTGTGCTTTATCTAAGAAGCAAACTACCACAGGTTGCAAATGTTTTTACCACCCATGCCACCGTTTTGGGCAGGTGCCTGGCAGGCAACAACAGGCAACTGTATAAAAACCTCGAAAACTATAATGAAGATGAGGTTGCCAAAGAGTTTAACATTGTATCCAAGCAATCGCTTGAGAAGCTTGCAGCCCAGAATTCCGATGCTTTTACAACAGTAAGTGAAATTACAGCCCGTGAATGCACCCATTTCTTAAAGAGAAATGTTGATGTGGTAACGCCAAACGGGTTTGAAGACACATTTGTTCCCAAAAACGATGAATTTAAAGAAAAAAGAGAAGCCGCCCGCAAAAAGCTGATACAGGTGGCAGGTAACCTCCTGGGCGAGCACATTGATGAAAATGCTTTCTTCATTTCCACAAGCGGAAGATATGAATTTAAAAACAAAGGGATAGACCTATTTATTGACTCGTTAGGAGAGCTTAACAAATCGGGCAAAAAAGGTTCTGAAATCATAGCTTTTTTGCTTATCCCGGCCAACCATTACGGGGCAAGAAAAGATCTTCTTTCGAAGATGAACGGGGAGAATGAACTGTTATCCGGCTCAAGGTTTTTAACTCACAACCTTCACGATCCGGAATGGGACCCGATTTTGAACAGGATAAAAATGGCAGGCTTAAAAAATGAAAAAGACAATCCTGTAAAAATAATTTTTGTTCCTTCATACCTGAACGGGAAAGACGGAATTTTTAACATGGTATATTACGATGTGCTTATAGGCATGGACCTTACCGTTTTTCCTTCATATTATGAACCCTGGGGATATACACCGCTTGAAAGCCTTGCTTTTTCGGTTCCTACGGTAACCACTTCGCTTGCCGGCTTTGGCGTATGGGCAAAAATGGAATGTGCCGAAGGCTGCCAGGGGATTTCGGTTATTGAACGCACAGATGATAATGATGAAGAAGTTATAAAAAATATCGTTCAGATCATTCAAAAGTATTCAGCCCTTGATCCTGAATCAATCAAGGATGCCAGGGAAAATGCCCATGCCCTTTCAAGAACTGCACTTTGGAAAACTCTGGCCAGTATTTATTTCGATGCATACTCCAAGGCATTGAAAAAAGCATGGGAAAGATCCGACAAGTTTGTTGAAATTGAAGAAAAGCAGGTAGAACAAGTAAGGGAGGAAGTATTTATACAAAGTAACGAACCCATTTGGAAAAAAATTATTGTAAAATCAAAACTCCCTGAAAACCTCAAACATCTGGATGAATTATCCCAAAATCTTTGGTGGTCTTGGGATGATGAAGCACAGGAATTGTTCGAAACCATAGACCCTGAATTATGGGACATTTGTGAACATAATCCCCCCGTCCTTTTTGAGCAGGTGCCGTATGACAGGCTCATCAGCCTAAGCAGGGACAAAGAGTATGTTGAAAAAATAAAAAATGTCTACGACAGGTTTATAGCCTACGTGTCTGAAAAACCTGACGCGAAAGGGCCAAAAATAGGTTATTTCAGTATGGAATACGGGTTTCACGACTCACTCAAAACATATTCAGGTGGTTTGGGCATCCTTGCTGGCGACTTCCTGAAAGAAGCCAGCGATATGAAAGTGGATATTGTTGGCATTGGCCTTTTGTACCGATATGGTTATTTCAGCCAGGTATTGACCACCAAGGGAGAACAACAGGCAATCTATGACTTTCAGCACTTTTCAAAATTGCCTTTAAAGCCCTTGCGCGACGAAAACCATCATATAATGTCTGTGGATATTATGTTTCCCGGAAGGGCCGTCCACGCAAGAATCTGGCAGGTTGATATAGGCAGGGTAAAGGTATTTCTTCTCGATACCGATTTTGAAGCAAACAGCACTGAGGACAGGGTAATCTCACATAACCTTTACGGTGGCAATAACGAAAACAGGCTGAAACAGGAACTGGTGCTTGGAATTGGAGGTATCAGGGCGCTCGATGCATTGGGTATTTCACCCGATCTTTTCCATAGTAACGAAGGCCATAGTGCATTTATCGGGTTAGAAAGGATAAGAAAATATCTGCAACACGAAAGACTTTCATTTCCAGAAGCAAAAGAAATCGTCAGGACTTCGACCCTGTTTACCACCCATACACCAGTACCCGCGGGACACGACGAGTTCGATGAAGACCTGATGCGCAAATATATCGGCCATTATCCGGCAAGGCTGAAAATATCGTGGGATGAATTGATGGCACTTGGAAGGTCGAACCCGAATAAGTGGAATGAAAAATTCAATATGAGCCACCTTGCAGCCCATCTCGCGCAGGAAGTTAACGGTGTAAGTATGCTGCATGGGTCTGTTACCCGTGAAATATTTGCAAGGTTATGGCCGGGTTACCTGCCCGAAGAACTTCATATCGGCTATGTTACCAATGGGGTTCATTTTTCAACATGGACTGCAAAAAGATGGAAAGAAATATACCAAAAATATTTTGGCAGCCAATATCTTGAAGATCTTGTTAATGAGCAGCACTGGCAAAAAATATATGATGTTCCCGACAACGAAATATGGGAAGCAAAACAAGACTTGCGAAGCAAGCTTATTTATAATATTAAGGACAGGTTTAAAAATAACTGGATTAAAAGGCACGAAGACCCGAAACAAATTGTGGCCATTAACAACCGTTTATCAGACAGGGCCCTTACCATTGTTTTTGCAAGACGGTTTGCCACCTATAAAAGGGCGCACCTTTTGTTTAGAAACCTCGACCGGTTGGCCAGAATTGTAAATATTCCCGATAAACCGGTTCAGTTTATCTTTGCAGGTAAAGCACACCCCCATGATAAGGCCGGTCAAGACCTTATCAAGATGATTATAGATATTTCCAAACGACCGGAGTTTCTGGGTAAGATTTTGTTTCTTCAAAATTATGATATTGGCCTTGCAAAAATACTCGTGCAGGGGGCCGATGTATGGCTGAATACACCTACCAGGCCTCTTGAGGCTTCCGGTACCAGTGGTGAAAAGGCTGTAATGAACGGAACACTGCATTTTAGTGTACTTGACGGTTGGTGGATAGAAGGTTATCAGCCAGATGCGGGATGGGCGCTCACCAACGAGCGAACATACGAAGACCAGGGTTTTCAGGACGACCTTGATGCTGAAATTATATATACCATCCTTGAACAGGAAATCATTCCTGCATTCTTCAACCGCAATAAAACAGGGGTATCAGCCGAATGGGTAAAATTTATTAAAAATTCTATAGCAAAAGTCGCCCCCAAATTTACCACCAGGCGAATGATGAGAGATTACCTCGAGAGATATTATAACAAGATGCACCAACGCACGGTCAAACTTTTTAAAGATGATTATGAGCAGATTAAAGAGATATCTTCATGGAAAAAAAGAATTATTCGTGCCTGGAACAATATTGATGTGCTTGAAAAAAGAGTATTTAACCAAGGATTAGATGAGTACCAGGTGGGTGAAATGTACGAATGCGAAGTAGTTCTCGACCTCAATGAAGTTTCCCCGCAACATGTTGGAGTTGAACTTGTTATTACTGAAAATTCCGAAAGGCTTGTTGCTACCCATGAATTTGAACTTGAGAATTATGAGGTTGACAGGGCATTTTTTAAGCTTAAAGTAGCAGTAAACCAGCCGGGCACCTTCACATACGGGATAAGGATTTTCCCGAAAAACCAACTGCTCGCGTATCGGCAGGATATTGCACTTATCCGCTGGATATAACAGGATGACTGCATTTAAAGGTCGTACACTGAGCGCGAAGGCAGTTTCCTGAGCACAAATGCAGTACGGCTTGGCAGGTACAGTTTCAGGTATTCCGGCGATGATAGCTTTCCCGACTTGAAGGCATAATAGGTAATGGTTTCATCTATTCGTCCAAAACCACCATATTGATGAGAGTCGGTGTTTAGCAATATTTTAAATTTACCAGCCCCCACATTTATCCCGTAATCGGTAAATGATTTCACCGGATTAAAGTTGAAAACAAACACGAGACCCTGGCGTTCAAAAGCCAGTATCTGGTCGCCCCGGTTGTCTGTAATCAACCTGCAATGATTTTGCCCGAGAATTTTATTGTTCTTCACCAATTCAATCATGGCCTTATCAAAATCGGCCAGAAAATGATACTTCAGGTCTTTATTATCTGCCAGGCTCCATTGCCTGCGGGCATATTTATACGACCAGTTATTGCCTTCCCTCGGAAAATCTATCCATTCGGGATGCCCGAATTCGTTTCCCATAAAATTAAGATAACCCCCTCCTGATGTGGCTATTGTTACCAGCCTGATCATTTTATGCAGGGCCATGCCACGATCAACGATAAGATTCTGCGATTGTTTATTCATTGACCAGTACATCTCCTTATCCATCAACCTGAAAATAATTGTTTTATCACCAACCAGTGCCTGGTCATGCGATTCGGCATAAGCGATTGTTTTTTCATCTTTTCGCTTACTTGTAAGTTCATAATAGAGTTCGCTGATATTCCAGTTCTCATCAGGAACTTCCTTGATAATTTTTATCCAGTAATCCGGAATACCCATTGCAAGCCGGTAATCGAACCCATATCCGCCACTTTCAATTGGTTCTGCAAGACCCGGCATACCGCTCATCTCTTCGGCTACTGTAATCGCGTAAGGGCTTGTTTCGTGTATGAGTTTGTTTGCCAGGATAAAATAACTGATAGCATCTTCGTCTTGGTTGCCATCATAATACATCTCATAATTGGTAAAGTTTTTTGACAAACCATGATCGTAATAAAGCATGCTGGTTACACCATCAAACCTGAAACCGTCGAAACGATACTCATCCAGCCAGAATTTGCAATTGGAAAGCAAAAAATGAAGCACTTCATTTTTCCCGTAATCGAAACAAAGCGAATCCCAGGCAATGTGTTCTCTTCTGTTGCCCGGATGAAAATAAAGGTCGGGCGTACCGTCAAATCTTCCAAGCCCTTCAAGTTCATTTTTCACCGAATGAGAATGTACCAGGTCCATAATGACCTTCAATCCCATTCCATGAGCTGTGTCAACAAGGTTTTTTAAATCCTCGGGGGTACCAAACCTTGAAGACACTGCAAAAAAATTTGATACATGATATCCGAATGAGCCGTAGTAAGGATGTTCCTGAACAGCCATCAGTTGAATGGTATTATAACCAAGACCGGAAATACGCGGAAGGATTTTTTCTGTAAATTCATTGAATGTTCCGATGCTTTCTTCTTCGGTAGCCATCCCTACATGTGCTTCATATATAAGCGGATGAAAATCTGTAATTTCCGGATTTTGATTTTTCCAGATATAGGATTCCCCGGGCTGCCATACCTGCGCATCAAAGACTTTGGTAGTTTCGTGCTGCACCACCCTTTTCGTATAGGAAGGCAAACGGTAACCTTGTCCTCCTTCCCAGTATATCAATAGTTTGTATAATTGCTTATGCACAAGTGCTTCGGCAGGCAACACAATTTCCCATTGGCCGAATTGTTTTTTTGTGAACCTGTAGTCTTCATTCTCTTGCCAGTTGTTAAACTCACCTATAAGATATATTCCGGCAGCATTAGGCGCCCACTCTCTTAAAATCCAGTTAGTGCCTGTAAAGATTAACCCAAAATAGAGATAACCAGTAGCAAAACCGGTAAGTGTACCGGAATTCGCCATAAGCTCTTTCTCTTTATTAAGCGCCCGTTCATACCTGTTCCTTATTATTTCGGTGTATGGTTTAAGCCATGCATCGTTTCGGACTATTTTTGGTATTTGGTCAATCATAATTTTTCTTTTATGAAAAAATTAAATTTATGTAAATAATCCGAGAAAATGTATGGGTAATCATTATTTATCAGTAACCACCCAAATATAATTTTTGATGAAAAATAATAACTTTGACGGCTAAAAGAATCTGAAATACTTTGAAGATATATAACGGTACCGGAAATTTTAAGGCTATTAACCCTGTTGTTACCATTGGCATTTTCGACGGGGTGCACCTTGGGCACAAGCAATTGTTGAAACGGATAAAAGAGGTGGCTCAGCAAATATCGGGAGAAACTGTAGTGCTTACCCTCTGGCCACACCCGAGGCTTGTATTGGGCAAAAACAATCAGTTTCAACTGTTGTCTACCCTTGAAGAAAAGATTAATCTGATTAAAAATGAAGGTATTGACCATCTGGTTATTTTCCCTTTTGATCTAAGGTTTGCTGCAATAACTTATGAAATGTTTATTGAAGAATATTTTGTAAAAGCGGTTAAAGCAGCACACATTGTTATAGGTTTTAACCACCGGTTTGGAAAAGACAGAAATGGAGGTTTTGAACAATTGAAGGAGCGGTCTGCAACATTTGGTTACTCTGTTGAAAGGCTCGATCAGATTGTTGTAGAAGGGTATACTGTTAGTTCCTCCGAAATACGCAACCTTATTTCAAATGGAAATATTGATGCTGCAAACAGGCTGCTTGGTTATAAATATCCGTTCGAGGGGAGTGTTGTAGAAGGAAAAAAGCTGGGCCGGCAACTGGGTTATCCTACTGCCAATATACAGGCAAAAAGTGAAAACAAACTTGTACCTGCAAAAGGTGTTTATGCAGCCTTTATCGAAATTGAAGGGTTATTATACAAAGGCATGTTGAATATTGGATACAGACCAACTATTGCCCGGCAGGTCCACAGGCTTACCATTGAAATGCACATCTTTAATTTCAACCAAAATATTTATGGCAAAGATGTAAAGATATTGTTTGTGGAAAAACTGCGGGATGAGAAGAAATTTCAAAATGCCGATGAACTTAAATGGCAACTCATGAAGGATAAAAAAACATCAATCAGTGTTTTCGAAAAACATGCGCTTTAATTTAAAATCATTCTGAATTGTAAAAAAATATCACCGGTTTTAGCTATCTTCGTAATCCATTTTTAAAGTAAAAAGTAATAATGAACACAGAAACAATTTTTGAAACATTACCATACAAGGTAAAAGATATTTCGCTGGCAGACTTTGGCAGAAAAGAAATTGAAATAGCAGAAAAAGAGATGCCCGGGCTTATGGCGATAAGAAAAAAATACGCTGGTCAGAAACCTCTTTCCGGAGCCAGGATATCGGGATCTTTGCATATGACGGTACAAACAGCAGTGCTTATTGAAACCCTTGTTACCTTAGGTGCTAAAGTAAGATGGGCCAGTTGCAACATTTTTTCTACGCAGGATCATGCAGCCGCTGCAATTGCAGCAGCAGGCATACCCGTTTTTGCATGGAAAGGCGAAACCCTTGAAGAATACTGGTGGTGTACCGACCAGGCTTTGACATTCGAAAACGGTAAGGGCCCAAACCTTGTTGTTGATGATGGCGGTGATGCAACCCTTCTGATGCACCTCGGTCACAAGGCTGAAAACGACCCTTCTATTCTCGACAAAAAACCTTCGAATAAAGAGGAGGGTGTGATATTAAACCAATTGAAAAAAATTCTGAAAGAAGACAACGGCAAATGGCACCGGTTTGTTAAAGAATGGAAAGGTGTTTCAGAAGAAACTACCACAGGTGTCCACCGGTTGTACCAGATGAAAGATAAAGGTGAACTGCTGGTACCTGCCATTAATGTTAACGACTCAGTTACCAAATCGAAATTTGATAACCTTTATGGATGCCGCGAGTCTTTGGCTGACGGGATAAAAAGGGCTACCGATGTAATGGTTGCCGGAAAAGTTGTTGTTGTACTTGGATATGGAGATGTTGGTAAAGGCTGCGCGCAGTCAATGCGCGGCTTTGGCGCCAGGGTACTTGTTACCGAGATTGACCCGATATGTGCACTTCAGGCTGCTATGGAGGGATTTGAAGTTACCACCATGGAGGAAGCCCTTAAAGAAGCCAATATTTTCGTCACCGCCACCGGAAACAGGGATGTGATAACCATAGAACATATGGCAAAGATGAAAGACCAGGCCATTGTTTGCAACATTGGTCATTTCGACAATGAAATTCAGGTTGATAAGCTTAAGGAATATCCAGGAATAAATCATGTGAACATAAAACCTCAGGTTGACAAATATGTTTTTCCCGACGGACATGCCCTGTATATGCTTGCCGAAGGCCGCCTTGTTAACCTGGGTTGTGCCACAGGCCACCCTTCATTTGTGATGAGCAATTCATTTTCAAACCAGGTAATGGCACAAATAGATCTATGGACAAACAATTATGAAATCGAGGTATATCGTTTATCTAAAAAACTTGATGAGGAGGTAGCCAGGTTTCACCTCGACCAGTTGGGTGTTAAACTTTCAAAGCTAACCCAGGAACAGGCAGACTATATTGGTGTTCCTCTCCAAGGCCCTTTTAAACCGGAGCATTACAGGTATTAAGACGGGGAATTTACAATTATAAGTATTCGGCTGTTAATAACACAGAAAAGCTTAATATAAAAAAGGTTCAGTAGCTTGATCAATTTTAATATCAGGCTTCCTGAACCTTTTTTATAAATACAGTTTTTTAAATGATATTACTCCAGCATAATCCTGAAAATCTCAGTTTTATCGGTAAATCTAACCTTTAAGAGGTAAATGCCATTTGAAAGCCCGCTTAGATCAAGGGTCACACGATCTTTATTGACTTCGGGTAAAAATTTTAATACCCTGCCATTTATATCAAGTATTTGTATGTTCATTGCAACATCTCCGTGAAAATTCATGTTTACTAAATTATTTGCCGGATTAGGCCATATTATCGTGTTCACGCTTTCGATATCAACCAGGCGATTCGGGCTTCTGACAATAATATCAAAAGTATCGGTGTAACATCCTTCATTATCAATAGTTAATACGTTATAATCAAGCATGTTATCTGTAATATCAACAAAGGGGTGCATTTGGGTTATTTCACCATCAGACCAAAGATAGGAGTCAAATCCTTCACCTGCATCCAGGGTAATCGAACCATTCTGATCTACTTCAATTATGGATGGTATTACACCTAAATTCTGAACATAGCCTATCTTATTTAAGTATTCAACCTGGTTAACGGATAAAGCCCTGTTGTATATTCTTAAATCATCTATCCTGCCTTTAAGGTTATAATTGTTATTGTGCAACGCCCCTATGACTAAAGGAAAAGTTGTGTTATTAAAATAATAACCATATGCGCTACCTACCAGATTGCTGTTGAGATATATCATGGTCAAAAGGCCTTTTCTCACTACTGCATAATGGTGCCATTTGTTTGTATCGGGCATTTGCCAGTATATTCTATGGTATTCACCTGTTTTTAAAGGTTTCCCAAAAGAAAAGTGGTTAATCCAAAGGATAAAAGCATTGTCTTCTAATGGTGAGCTATTCCATTTGGACAATATCATTGGATAATTTCCAATGTCCAGATCAAAGGTATCTTTAATATAAGCCCATACAGAAATAGTAAAGTCGCTTCCTGTAAAGATATTGTTAAGGGTATCCCCGAAAGAGATATACGAATCATATCCGTCGAAATAGAAAGCATTGGTGCATCCAATACCTGAGTCCACCATGGCTTTATTTATTGTAACATTTTTACTTAGCTCCAGACTATCGTTCAGGCTCCAGAAAGCTTTCAGGCTGTCTGAAAGCTGAACCCATTTAACAGTGGTAGTGTCAATATAAGTGCATGTTTCATCACTTTTTATCTCAAGCGTGTATGTTTTTGGTGTTAGGGCCGTATTTGCAGTTACCAGTATTTTACTATCAACAGAACCGTTACTCCATTTATAATTATATCCTTCAACCAGATCAACACCTAACATAACAGATTGTTTTTTAAATAATTCTATATTTCGATAGATATACTGGCCCTTCAATTTGTTTTCAGCAATAACCTGCATTAGCTGATCATCTGTTAATGCCTGATTATATATTCTAACATCATCTATACCTCCGTTGTATTTGTACCTGTTATTATGCAAAGTTCCCAACATTAATGGGTATGTAGTTGAATTGAAGGTTAAGCCATCTCCTGATGCAACAAGGTTTCCGTTAATAAAAACTTTTACATTCCCCGATTCACCTATAACCGCTATATGTGACCATATATTAAGTTCTATAGGTGTGAAATAAAGGGTTGTATCATTGGCGCAAAAAGCTGACAGATATAAAATAAAGCAGTTAGCCTCATCATTGGAAGTATACCATTTTTGAATAAGCATAGAACGGTCTTTGTTTTCATCTGCAGATACCCAGGAATATGGTTTTGCCCACAATGTAATACTAAATGTCCCATCAGTGAAAACAGTATTCAGGTTATTGCCAAAATTAATTCCCGATGTTGCTCCATTAAACCATGCACCGGTATCACAATCCATTCCCCTGTAAAAGTCCACGTTGGTTGCAGTTCCATTTATTTCTAACAGACCTTCGTCTTTGGCATTACCGTGGTTGAAACTCCATTGTGTCACAGGGGTTTGCGACATAACAGCAATACATTGTAATAAAATACAGCTAACCATTAAGTTGATTTTTTTCATTGTTTATTAGTTTTATGGTGGTTAAAATATTTCTCTGAACATGATTTTCAATAAGAATTTTCGGGTAAACAACCATGCTGTAATGATATAAATTTTAATCTCTGGCTGAATAATAAGTTATTAACAGTTACTAAAAACGTATTGATAAAAAGGTACTTTCATTTTTTTCATTGTTTTATTAATTACATAACATTTAATGTATTAAAGATTATAAAAATGTTTAAAATTTGAATATATCCAATTACATATCAATATCGTTTTGTTAAGATTACACTTTCAATTTAACTTTTACCAACACCCTTCGACTACCCGCCTGCCTTAGCAGTGCGGCGGGCAGGCGCTGCTAATGACACGATGGGAATAGCCTTCGACTTCGCTCAGGCTGACTAAGGTGTCAACTAATTATTAAATAGCGGTTTAGCACTATCGAGGTCTCAGGGTGACGGTCAAACTGAACGCCTGCCCGCCTCCGCCTCAGGCGGATTTGGCAGGCGGGTAGTCGAAGCCTTTTTTCTTATCTAAACGACATTGAATTACATATAATAATCTTGAATTACAGGATAATAAGCCAGGTGATAAAAAGAGCCGGACAATATTTCTGTGTAGAAGAATAACTCTTTTCCCCTTTATTTAGTGTTTGTCCATAAAGTCGTGTGGCTGTTCTTTAAAGTTCGCAGACGAGGCGCATGAAGCCCGAAAAAAGGGAGTTTACCATGCGTAAATGACCTTTTTGAGGACAAGAGCAACGAAGTATGCGGACTTTAAAGACAGACACTATTTAGTGATTTATGGTTAACAGGATGGTAATTCTTCGGCTTTAAACAAATTTTTTTATGGCTTGCAAACCTAATAGGATATTTAAATGGAAATACACCTCTCGATAGAGCTTATTAATAAGACTTATTAAAAAATTGAGAAATCGGATAAATGATTAACAACTACTCCCCTAAAATCCTTCTGAAAAGCTTCAATGTGCCGTCTCCAAGCGTGTTGTCAAGAATGAGTGAGTCTCCTGTAATGGACAGTTTAACAAAGTTTACGTAATCTTCTTTCTGAGAGAAAAGCCTGACCTCTGTTTCGGTATTATCTTTTATCGGAACTGTTTCAAGCCAGTATATGCCAGATGATTCAATAATATCATTTTTAAACTGCAGATAGGTTCCATCGGTTGAAAAAAGCTGCCTTACAGTATAACCTACTGAATCCGGGGACAATACGAATGGCAAACCCGAGTTGGTATTGTAATAGGTAGATTTCACCCATATCCATTCACCTGTGATTTTGTTTTCGACATCCGAAATGAGTTTATCTTCTTTTTGTTCACAGGTAAATGCCAACATTAACGGCAAGAATATATAAATCAATCGTATTTTTTTCATATTTACGAAATTATGTCTATTTATATATATAGACTAAATTTTAATCAAAAAGTTGCATGGCTTCATCAATTAATTCAAAAAAAGCCCGGTTGGTTGTCAAAAAGGGTTGGGTGATGCCTGTCAAACCTCTTAAGAATTTCTGTTATTATAACCTCGCGCATAAACTTCGTCCTGTTTTTTACCTTAAACCGGCTGCAATAGTTATCAATTGCCTTAAGCTCGAGGTTATTAAAGGTGATGGTTTTTTTGTTGGAACGTTTCAGGTTAATGTCTTTCTGCTTTCGTGTCACGATAATATGTTTTCCGAATGAACCTAATATTAGCCATAATCTTGAAACTGAAAACCTGGTATTTATTAACAATCTGCGAGACTTGCACAAGTTTATTCTTTTAAAGAACTACCCATTCTTTACGCTATAATCCCTGAAACCGCTGATTTTATTCCAATATAAACCGGTTTAGGTTTTATTCGGCAAACCTGTTAAAAAATTTTCTAATGTTAATTGATTTTTTCGCCAATCGTGATAACCCGGGTAACATTTCTCAGGTTGAATATCTTCAGCGCAAAGGCAACAATAGCCGATGCAATGCAAAAAACCGCAAACTGATAGAACCAAAGCAAACCGGTTTTTTTTGTCAGCCAGGCAAGCAATATTGTTATTGCTGTAAACATCAACAGTCTGAAGATGAGCCTGTAATTCGTTTTAAACCCAAAAACCCTGGCCGCCGCGTATACCTGTAAGAAAGCAGTAACCATTTGTGCAGAAAGGTTCGCAATGGCTGAACCTTTTGCACCAATTTGCGGGATTAAAATCAGGTTCAGAACAAGGCTTGCAATAACTCCTGCTGCCGCTATGAAAATTAATGTCCGCAGGTTACCATTGGCAGTCAGCAGGGCACCAAAAATATAAGTGGAACACATGCCAAGAAATCCCGGCATAATTATTTCGAATACCTTGGCAGAAAGTTCAAGATGATTGGTATATAGCAGGCCTATGATCTCATGGCTGTAAAACACAGATGCCACAGAAATGATAATAGCCGGAACAAAAATAATCAGGGAGGAGATATGGACCAATTGTTCAACTGGTTCTTTGTTTTTAAGCATTTTGGCAAACATAGGCATCAGGATGATGGCAAAGAGGTACCCATAATTCTGCATCATTTCCAACAACCTGAAACTGTGGGCATATATACCTGCCTGTACAATACCGTCTGGAAGCAACCTTTCAAGCAATACCGAATCTATCCGCAGGTAAGATGCCATAAGCAGCATCAGAAGCGCATAAGGCAGGCTTTTCCTGATGATAAGTAAATTGTTTTTAAGATCGAACCCTGGTTTAAATTTACCCGAATGACGCAAAACAATAATTAAAGAAACCAGAAAAGTTGCAAAATACGCAAATGTCTGGGCAAAAATAAACCATTCAATTTGAAACGGTTTATCAGTGAAGTTTCCCCAAAGCAACGAACCGCATATTATTATTAGCAATGTTTTATCGAGCACCGAAATAATACTTTCGGTTTTAAAAAGGTGCAACCCACCGATATTTGCCCTTAGATAAAGAATTAAACTGGCAAGAAACTGGTTGAATAATAAAACAATCAGCAGTTTGACCTGGTACATACTGTAATCACCGGCCAGGGCTATCAGCATGCATAGGGCAAAATAAATTAAGGCAAGGGACAATTTAAGCACAAAAATATTCGAAAGATATTTTGAAAGCAGGTTATGATGCCTTGCAATTTCCCTGCGGGTAAAGTTCTCAATGCCCATGTCAAGGATTACCTGGAACATGAGGGATAAGCTCAGAAGCGGAAAATAGATACCATATGATCCGGGTACAGCATTTTGAATTCCCACATCAATTCCAAGAACATAAAAAGGTTTTACAAGCAGGTTGACAAATAAAAGAAAAGCCAGATTCGTTACAAATTTTCTTTTCAACTTTTATCTTTTTATATCGCAAATGTAATTGTTTTTAAATAAGCAGGTTTTCTTTAAACAATTAATCTGAGAGAATATCTTACAAATTTACTGTTTTGTTGAAAGAATGAAATTTGTATACCTTAAAATCATTAGTTTTACATTGATTTTACAAATATCCGAAATTGAAATGGTTGTAAAACAATACTGCCTGAAACCATATCACACCCAAGGAATTACTGAAGCCGGTTGCGATGAAGCCGGCAGGGGATGCCTGGCAGGGCCTGTATTTGCAGCAGCAGTAGTACTCCCGCAGGATTATAGTCACACTGTGTTAAACGATTCAAAGAAACTCAGCGAAAAGGTGCGTTACGCTTTGCGCGAAGAGATAATCAAAACTGCAATAAGCTGGGCAGTTGATTATGTTTTACCGGATGAAATTGACAGGAGCAATATCCTGAAAGCATCCATTGCAGCCATGCACAGGGCAATTGACAAGCTGAATATAACCCCCGGTTTACTGCTTATTGACGGCAACAGGTTTATAAAATATAAGAACATAGAACACCGTTGCATCATTAAGGGAGATGCTACCTTTTATTCAATTGCCGCGGCTTCGGTCCTCGCCAAAACATTCAGGGACGATTACATGCTCAAAATTCACAACGATTTTAAACATTATGCCTGGAACAAAAATAAAGGATACCCTACCGATGACCATCGCCGGGCTATTGCAAAGTTCGGGATCACACCTCACCATCGAAAATCTTTCAAACTGACAGACAGCCAGTTGAAATTTGAATTTCAAACATGAGGCTTACTTTTTTCAAATGCATAAACATGATTAGTCATTTTTAATCTGAATGAAATTTAGTATTTTGCACCACTTGAGTTAAATAATGAAATGAAAATTGCACTTGTTAATATTTTTACTGTTTTCATGGTTCTTTTTGCCGTGATTGATATCACAGGTTCCATTCCCATTATCATTGAAATCAAAAGAAAAAGCGGGGCGATTGATGCTTTTAAGACAACGTTGGTTGCTTATGTTATCATGCTGCTTTTCCTCTTTTTCGGCGAACCGTTTCTCAGACTTTTTGGCGTAGACATTGAGTCATTTGCCATTGCAGGATCATTTGTGTTGTTGTTTCTTGGTCTCGAAATGGTACTGGGTATCGAATTTTTCAAAATGGATGCAGTAAAAAGTTCTTCCATTGTCCCAATATCTTTCCCATTGATTGCAGGTGCAGGAACATTTACTACCCTGCTTTCGCTTAAGGCCGAGTATGAAATTTTCGTTATTTTTACGGCTTTAACATTAAATATTATTTTGGTTTACTTTGTATTAAGGGCTACCAGGTTTTTCGAGAAAGTGTTGGGCGCCTCAGGAATTCAAATACTGAAAAAAGTTTTTGGAATTATACTATTGGCAATTGCAATCCGGTTATTTTTGTCAAATACCGGAATTCAACTTAATCATGTCAAATAAGATCACTGTTTACACCGATGGCGCTGCAAGCGGCAACCCGGGGCCGGGGGGTTATGGTGTGGTATTGATTTCGGGCGGTCACAGAAAAGAGTTAAGCCGTGGTTTCAGGCTCACCACCAACAACCGCATGGAATTGCTGGCCGTTATTGTAGCCCTCGAAGCACTTAAATTTGATAACTGTGAGGTTACTGTCTATACCGACTCCAGGTACGTGGCCGATGCTGTTGAAAAGGGATGGCTGTTCCAGTGGGAAAAAATAAGGTTTAAAAAGAAAAAAAATCCTGATCTTTGGTTGCGGTTTTTAAAAATATACAGAAAACATCGTGTAAATTTTGTCTGGATCAAAGGGCATGACAACAACCCGGAGAACGAGCGCTGTGACCGTTTGGCGGTAGCAGCGTCCCAATCGGGGGACCTGTCTGTTGACGAAGGATACATCAATGAAATACAAAACCAAACAGATACCGATGGTTGATTTTATTTTTTTAAAAATTTTTGTAATTTCAATATCTTTGATGACTAACCAACTTTGATGAACCTGTATGCCGGAAAACCAGAAATCGGAGGTCTTATTAAGCTATTCAGGGCCGTTAAAATACGATACCATTGGCCTGCTGATAAATAAACTGAAGGATATGGCTTCCGGTATGGGGATCAGGCTTGTATTGTACAAAAAGATATTGCTCGTGATGATTGAATCGCTTGAGAATATCCTGAAATATAACGAACACCTTGACGAGGAGCTGCACCTGAAAAAAGAATTCTTACCCAAATTTTCGATTGAACGGTTAGATGATACATTTATTCTTACCTCATCAAATACAATACTATCAGGCGATGTATCCCAATTATCAGAAAAGCTCACACTTATTAACAGTCTGAATGCCGAAGGGCTTAAGAAACTTTATAAAACCACCATCACTAACGGCCAGTTTTCACTGAAAGGCGGTGCAGGACTTGGCTTTATTGAAATAGCGAAAATAGCATCGGAAAAAATGGATTTCAGCTTTGAAAATATTAATGAAAAATACTCCTATTACAGGTTGCAGGTGCTAATTCGCGATGATAATACCTGATATTTACATGGTTACTATTTCAATTTTTCAAAACTGCAACTATCCGGTTTCGAACGGTCATTGGTGCGAAATCGTACAGTTTTATCAATCAAAAGATTATTTATTAACTTGATTTAGAGTAAGATAATATTTATGGCATGTTTTATGACGACTTATAAAACCGGAACTTACAAATTATCAAAATACTTGTTTAAGCAGGATTAAAACAGATAGCTCATTTTCAGTTTATGTTCAGAAGTTTCATAAAAGCGGCAACGAGGTATATTCTGAATTACCAGATATTTACCATTATTAACGTTCTGGGCCTTACCATCGGAATTGCCAGCAGCCTTTTAATATACCTCTACCTGACACGTGAACTCAGTTATGACAAATTTCACCTTAACTCAGACCATATCTATCGTATAGGCGTTAAAGGCAAGCTGAAAGGCGCTGTACTTAACCAGGCCATTTCTTCACCGGCAATGGCCGGTACGTTAAATAAAGAATTTGATGAAATTATTGAAACTGTAAGAATAGGTCGTTATGGCGCCTGGCTGGTCTCTTATGATAATGTAAGATACAATGAGGACAATCTTCTTTTTGCCGACTCGAATTTTTTTAAAATGTTCTCATTCAATTTAATAAAGGGCGATCCGGACAAGGCGCTTGCCCAGCCGAACAGTATTATTCTCACTCAGGAAACTGTGATGAGGTTTTTTGGAAGTGAAGACCCAATGGGTAAAATGTTACGAATTGAAAATGATACAACATTTTACAAGGTTACCGGGGTTATGGAAAATGTTCCGTCAAATTCTCATATGCAGTTTGATATGATAGCATCTTTGATCACCCTGAAAAAAGCATTGCACGATTACTGGGTAAGCCACAACTTATATACATACATACTCGTTGAGGAAAATACAGATATTCATTTGCTTGAAAATAAATTAAATAAGCTTGTCGCCCGCTTTGTAGTGCCCCAACTCAATTCTATACTGGGTATGCCTGAGGGGGATTTTGAATCGGCCGGCAACTCTTACAACTTCTTTGTGCAGCCTTTAGAAGACATCCACCTCAGGTCGAACCTGAATATCGAACTTGAACAAAACGGGAATATTATATATGTTTATATTTTCTCGGTGCTTGCTATTCTCATTCTTTTTATCGTAAGCATCAATTTCATGAACCTTTCTACCGCAAGGGCTGCCCAGCGCGCAAAAGAAGTCGGGATAAGAAAAATGGCCGGCTCGGATAAAATGCTTTTAATAAGGCAGTTTTTAACCGAAGCAGTTCTTCTAAGCATTCTGGCTATGACCATGGCCCTTTTATTGGTTGAAATTGTATTGCCACAATTTAACAAATATATCGGCCTTAATCTCAATGTAAAACAACTTGCAACCGCCGGTAACATTGTTTTATTGCTGATTTTTTCAGTGGTTCTCGGCCTCATTGCAGGAAGCTATCCCGCATTTTTTCTTGCTTCATACCAACCGATAGATGTTCTGCGGAAAAGAAATATTTTTGAACCGGGAAATATTGGGTTCAGAAAAGGGCTTGTATTCTTTCAGTTTTTTGTTACAGTGTTTGTTATTATCGTCACTTTTATTCTTTTTGATCAGTATAAATATTTGATTAGTAAAGATTTAGGATTTGACAAAGAAAACCTTCTTATCATCAGGAGATCAGATGCTGTTAAAAGTAACAATGCCGGATTTAGGGAAGAAATACTTGCTAACAAAGCGGTTAATGCTGTTACCTATTCCAGCACGATCCCGGGTAAGCATTTTTCAAAATCGAGTTTTATTGTGGAGGGTATGCCATCAAAAAACTCCTTGCTGATGTACCTTGTTTTCGTTAGTGAAGATTTTCAAAAAACATACGGACTGGAAATGAGGCACGGATCATTTTTCACTTCTTCAAATCCATTCGATTCTCTTACATGCGTGGTGAATGAATCTGCAGCTAAGTTAATAGACCCGGTAAATGCAACCGGACATATCATAAGATTCCCCATGTCTAAAGAAAGCATGATGCAGAAAAAAGAACAGTATACCATTACCGGAGTGGTTAAGGACTTTAATTTCTCAAGCCTCGAAGAAGAAATAGGGCCATTGGTTATGTTCCCGATGCCACCCGAATGGGAAGGGTATTTCACAGTTAAGGTTTCACCCGATAGCATCGGACATACCGTTGATTTCCTTCGTGAAAAATGGGGAAAGTATACTGACGCATATCCCTTTGTCTATTATATGCTTAACGATGACCTCACTGCCGGGTATCACCTCGTAAGAAAAACTGCCCGAATACTATCGGTTTTTTCCTTCATTACTATACTGGTTGCATTTATTGGACTTTACGGACTGGCTTCTTTTACTTCAAATTTAAGAAAAAGAGAAGTTGGTATCAGAAAAGTGCTGGGGGCAACAGAATATACGCTGGTAAAACTTTTGATAAAACAGATTGTACTATTGATTTTAATAGCTTCAACCATTTCGGCAGTAACTGTATTTTTTCTATCGCACCGTTGGCTGGCTTATTTTCACTATCATGTAAGTTTAAACCCGGGCAGTTTTGTTCTCCCGGTTTGCATCATTTTAGCTATGGCAACTGTCACGGTTGTTGCACAAGCATGCTTCACCGCAGGGGCTAAGCCAGGTGAAATATTAAAAGCTGAATAGCAAAAGGCAGGAATTTATCAATTATCTGTTTTGCTAGTTATTATGCTTACAAAAATGATTGCCAGCGATGCTGCCAGAAAACCAGGTATAAGTTCATAAACTTTTTCGCTAAGAATAGGGATGCTCTTCCATATGAACACAACAAGTGTCCCGGTTATCAATCCGGCAATTATACCCTGTTTGGTGGTTTTTTTCCAGAAAAGGGCCAGCAATGAAGCAGGACCAATTGCCGCCCCGAGGCCTGCCCAGGCAAAAAGTACAAACCAGAGTATTTCTTCCTGTATTGAAAAGGCCAGAAGTACTGAAATGAGAACAATTGAAAACACAACCATCCTGCTCAGGTAAGTAAGCTGTCTTGCTGGGATTTCTTTTTTTGCTGCAACCAGTTTTTCATAAATATCCCTTACAATACTCGATGCGGCGATCAGCAGTTGTGAATCGGCAGTAGACATAATGGCTGCAAAAATTGAAGCAATGGTTAATCCTGCAAAAAAAGGGTTCAGCAGGTAATTTGAAAATGCAACATAAATATTTTCATGATCACCCCCGGGCAGCATAGATGATTGTGGCAAAAAGGTCCGGCCTATAAGGCCTATAAGTATTGCACCGGCTGCCATAAGTATGTTCCAGATTGTACCTACAATGGCAGTCCATTTGAATTGCTCAGCGTCTTTAATAGACATATATCTTACAATAATGTGAGGATTGCCGGGAGACCCCAGTCCGATACCTGCCAACCCTATGATAACGAGTGCTGGCTGTCTGAACAGGTTTAATAAGTCGCCATCAATAATCCTGAGCTGAGAGATGATATTGCCAAATCCGCCCTTAATAATAATACCGGCAACCGTTAACCCTGTTAGCGCAATTACCATTATGAATGCCTGTACCACATCGGTAAGGCTCACTGCCAGGAAGCCACCCAACATGGTGTAAAGAAGAATAATAACGGCTGTTATGATTAACCCTGCCGATTCAGAAACACCCAAATGCGCCGTAAAGGCTTTGCCACCGGCAACAAACTGGGAAGAGACATAGGCAACCATGAAAATTAAGAATATGGCAACAAGCAGTATACGCAGCATCCCTGATTTGTCGTTAAATCGCGAAGCAAAATAGTCAGGTAGCGTGATACATTCGTTTTCACCGCTAAATTTTCTAATGCGTGGGGCATAGTATAAAAACAGGAAGAATTCAACCACTGTATAACCCACCACTGCCCATATTGCAGTAATTCCCTGCATATATGCGAGACCCGACACCCCCATCAGCAACCATGCGCTTCTTCCGGAAACAACGGCCGAAAGCGCTACTACAAACCTGCCCATTTGCCTGCCGCCGATGAAAAACTCACTTACCCCCTTTGAAGAATACCTTGATGCATAAATGCCAATAACAATGATGATAAAGAAATAAATTACCAGTGGCGACAATATCACAAAACTCATATCGCAGAAACTTGCAAATAAAACGTGAACTAATTGTCAAGCGGTGTAATAATTGATTGTATACCCGCAGGGCCGCCAAAATATGGCCAGGAGGTAACCAGAATATCTGCACCGCAAAGTGCATACTCTTTAACATTATCCAGCGTGATATGCCCGGCAGCGGCAATCTTAATGCCCGGGTGAATTTTAAGCAGCTCCTTTTTTAAGCTGCAGATTGAGCCAGGATCAAAATTGGTAAGCTGAATAATGTCAACCTTTGCATTTGCAATTTTAATGGCATCTTCCTGTGTCCGGGCTTCAACCGATACTGTCCTTGTGCCAATAATCTTTTTTTGTGATTTCAATCTTTTTCCCAGGTTATCAAGGCTGGTAAGAAAACTGTAATGATTTTTAAAAATAAGTATTGATTCAGACAAACCCAACCTGTGGATACTGGCACCACCAGATTGCACAGCTTTAACGGCGACTTTTTTTGTATATGGGATAGTCCTTCTCGAAGTGCCGATCACTATGTTTTCGTTTACTTCTGCTGCAGCATTTACAAGTTTCCTGGTCCTTGTTGCTATGCCCGAGGCAAATGCCAGCAGGTTTTCTGATACCCTCCAGGCCGCATGTATGTTTTTGGAGAGCCCCTCACCCTCCAGGAACTTCACCCCTCCCTCAAGGTATTCACCAGAAGGAGTAAAAAGCGTTGTGTGTACCGCTAACTTTGAAAATATTTTAAGTACTTCTTCGGTACAGCAAATTACTGTGCTTTCTGTAGTCGCAAACTGTATCTTGGCAGGTTTGTTTTCAAGCTTTAAAAGAGAGGTGGTTAAGTCATAATAGGGCACATCCTCTGTTATCAGGGCTTCAATTTCGCTGTCGGTAAAGTAAATCATATATCTGAATATTAAATTTTGACCTTAAATTAATGCTTTTTCCCGAATTTACCCTGCTTATTCCAGGTAAATCGTTCAAAATAATTTATATACAGTTTCTAAAATATAAATATCGTTAAAAAAATTTAACAGAAGGAGAAATATATTTGACGTATTTTTACGTCATTAAATGAATAAAACATGGCTTTCGCGAAAAAAGAACTGTTTGATGCCGAAATGCAGGAATGTGCTGATTTGTATAAGGCACTCTCGCATCCGGCAAGACTCGCTATCATGAAGTATCTTGCAGAAACGAAAACCTGCATTACCGGTGATATTTCTGAAGAAATTCCCTTAGGGCGCACTACTGTAAACCAACACCTTGCAGAACTTAAATCAGCGGGACTGATCCAGGGGAATATCGAAGGTGTAAAAACTTATTATTGCCTTGATATAATGAAAGTAAAAAAGCTGAAAGAAATGACCGGCCGGTTTTTCGGGACTGTCTGCTGTGATGACAATTGTTGTGAAAACTAACGCCTTCAGGTATGAAAGTTTTAATATTATGTACAGGTAACAGTTGCCGTAGCCAGATGGCACATGGCTTTCTGCAGAGTTTTGATAAAAATCTCGTGGTACGCTCAGCCGGCACCGAACCTGCAGAGCGGGTAAACCCAACCACCTTGATTGTAATGAAAGAAGCAGGTATAGACATCAGCAATCACACCCCTGCCCCGGTAGACAAGTACCTGGATGAAGCCTGGGATTATGTAATAACCGTTTGCGACCATGCCAATGAGACATGCCCGGCATTTAACGGAGAAGTTAAACAACGGCTGCATTACAGTTTTGAAGACCCTGCCGCTGTGACCGGCACTGAAGATTATATTCTGGATCGTTTCAGGAAAATAAGGGACCAGATAAGGGAGAAGTTTTATGGCTGGTATGTTAGCAAACCACCTAAA
Source organism: Bacteroidales bacterium (assembly GCA_016936215.1). Classification (GTDB taxonomy): domain Bacteria; phylum Bacteroidota; class Bacteroidia; order Bacteroidales; family UBA10428; genus JAFGPL01. The sequence continues at coordinate 696 of JAFGPL010000296.1, read as the reverse complement.
GAATTTTGAACAATTGGATTGAACAGCAGTCAGGGATTTTTCATACCCTGACTGCCCGTTTGCTTCAAAATCAATATAGACCATGATTACGATTGAAAAACTTAATATGAATTGAATATGAATCGAATTTTTAAACAATTTATTATCAAATGGTTAAAAATTTTAAACGGATGAAAAAAAAAGAAAAAGCGGCTACCTATTTTCAAAACAGCTTTAATTGCGCCCAATCGGTCTTTACTGTTTTCGGCCCTGAATTTGGCCTGTCTGAAAATGATTGCCTGAAAATTGGCTGCGCATTCGGCGGGGGAATGGGAAGACAACAATTTGTTTGCGGGGCCGTGACTGGTGCCTTAATGGCTATTGGCCTGAAATATGGAAAAGGAATAAATGATGATGACGCGAAAAAGAATGAAACCTATACTAAAACCAAAGAGTTTTTTGATGCTTTTACCAGGCTAAACGGTTCCTTCAATTGCCGGGAACTTCTCAACGGTCTGGATATGAATAATCCTGAAGATTATGATAAGATCATCAAACAGGACCTGTTCAATACAAAATGTAAAAAATATGTAGAAGATGCCGTTGCTATTGCAGGTGAAATAATCAAATCTAAATAGTGTCTGTCTTTAAAGTCCGCATACTTCGTTGCGCTCGTCCTCAAAAAGGTCATTTACGCATGGTAAACTCCCTTTTTTC
>JAFGPL010000295.1 GCA_016936215.1 Bacteroidales bacterium | reverse complement strand
GCAATATTCCAAACGGGAATTTACATACTTTCCATTGTTTATTTTATCAGATGGTTTCGTAGAGCTTATGCAAACCTTAATCGACTTAACACAACACTAACTTTATAAGGAGTTTAGCCCGATTATTATATAATAACCCTTTATTTTACTTTCACAAAATCCTACCTTATCAACTCAAATTTTCTCAATTAATTTTGTTTTTACGAGTTCCCAGGCTTCTTCAGGATTATACTTCTCACCGGGACGAAGTAGGGATTTAGTATCTCCCAAAAAGTCACTGTCTTTTATTTTTAGTTCAATATTTTGTAAATACTGCTTTTGGGTAGGTGGATTGTTAACCACATGTTTCATATACGCGCGATAACATTTGATAATCTGTTCGATGTTCACATTAGACAAAGTCAAAGCTTTGTATATATCATATAAATCCCTGCCTTTTTTACGTTGATACAGAGCCCGGACTTTAGTTCCTGTCATTTCTTCCAGATGATATGTCTGTATGTTGCACGAGCCCTTGAACCATCCTGAATTTACGCTGAATTTTTTTGTTGTATAACCTAAAACAGTGAAATGTTCACGGCAATTGATTTCAATTTTCAACCTTAGCAAAACCGGAGTGACACTTTCGGAATTGAACCTATATATTAGTGTATTGTTGTTGGCTTTTTGCTTTACCGTGGAGGTACCTAAAAAAGACAAGCATTTTTGTAACTGAACTATAATTTCTTTGATGGGACCTGCTTTTATCTGCACGAGGTCAATGTCTTCGGAATACCTGGGTTGCGGGTTCAGATACAATTTATGAATTGCAGTTCCTCCCCTGAATGCAAGGTTTTCACACAGAAAACCATTGGAAAAAATCTCAACCAGGGAACGGCTAAGAACTAAGTCCTGTTCAATCTGTTCATCGTTTATCCAGGAAACAATATTGCTCCATGCTTTTATTTCATTGGCCGGTATCATTCGTCTATCTCAATATTCATATTAATAATTATTTTCCACCGTTGGTTAGTCTGGAAACCGGTTTTTTCATCAGTAGTCTTTAAAGGTTGCCTGAAAAAATCTTTTTTTAATTTTTTTGATTCTGCATAGAGCTTTTCTGACAACGCTTTTTGCCCAAGGACGGCATCCAGAATATATCCAAGACGTTGTATTGTCGGAGTGGTAAGGGTTTTTACAAATCCATTTGTAATACGCTCCGGTTTCATTTTCTCAGCAAGTTCGTTTAATACAGATGCAGCACGGTTAATTCCACCAATACGGTTGTTGTAGTAAATAAGATCAGCCGCAGTTAATTCCGGATTTGAGACATTAACATAACCCATTTCGGTTTTTCTTTTTTCCAGGAAATGATCTGTAATAGATTTTTTGGTTAGATAGTTTATTTTTAGTCCTTTCTTTATTGTCGTCAACTGTTTTGTTTCAGTTACCACAAAGAATTCCTGGGGTTGCTGATGAGCAGCTCCATGCAGTGCCGCTGCACTTAAAAGGCCAACATAATATGATTTGTCAATATACTTCATTAGACTATCAATGAAAAGTAATGGTGGTAGTATACCCCGTGAAGTATACTCTGGCGGGACTATGATATAAAATCCTTTATAAACTGATAATACCCGGCCTTTATTTGAGAGACGGTCTAATGCACGTTTTAGGGCAGACTCAGACAAATCCTGAAAATCATTTTTAACCTGGGTAAGGCTAAATACATATTTCCCCCACGATTGCTGTTTCTCAACCCAATTTAATAAGTAGTTATTATTTCTTGTTGTTTCCAACTGGAGTATAATTTCTGTAAATGTACCTAAAAAAGGTACTAATATGAAATATATACTTGTTTTTTTGAGATTCTGTTTACCTCAAATTTTAAAATTGCTTTTCAGCTTTATAAGGAGTTTAACCCACCCTGTTTTGGAAAACACTTTCTTTTTCCCTTACATATTCCTACATTTATCCTGTAAAGCGTTTCAGGAATATTTTCACTTATTTAACTCAGGTATTGAATCTTAATGAAAAAATTATTTTTTTTATTTCACTTTTCTTTTTTCCCCAGGTATATTCACAATCTTACCAGGAAACAATTATCCGGGTGGTTGACTGGGATACTTATTTTTTTCAGACCAGTGAGGGAAGCATAAAAGTCAGGATGGATGGAATTGATGCCCCTGAAATTTCACAGGAATATAGCCCTGAATCAAAAACCTTCATGGAAGGATATTTACATAAAAAAGCAACGCTTGAATATAATGGGACAGATAAATATGGAAGAATGCTCGGAACCCTTTTTATTGATGGTAAAAATTTAAATCTTGAATCTGTGAAATCAGGAAAACATTCTTTCTGGTATACTATGCTTTATACGATGCCTGTAACCCTGGCAGTTAGAATTCGGTATAAAGGTAAAATCCAATACAAATGAAAACACTATTGCTATTAGGCTGCCTGATCTTGACACTTGCCCGGGTCCAGGCAAACCATCATCTGGTAACGTTATCAACCGATGATCCGCAGAGCCCTCAGCCGGGAATGCTCCGTTACTGGATTAACCATGCCACCGACGGCGACACTATTCTTTTTAGCGTAGCTCAGGTAACGCTGGACACTACGTTGCGGATCAACGGCGGAATAATCACCATCGACGGAGGAAACGGTGTGATTGTCGATGGAAATAAAAAGGGACGTGTATTCAATATCAGTTCCTACACATATGACAATATTATCCTGAAAAATCTTACAATTCAAAACGGTTATTTGAACAGTTCAATGGCTATGGGGGGCGGTATGTATGCATACGCCGGTTTCGGAGAACTCAGGGTTGAAAACTGTACTTTCATCAACAACGAGGTTGTATCCGGCGGCGATGGACAGGGAGGAGGCCTGCGCACCGATGGGGGTACATATGTCAACTGTTTTTTCCTTAACAATACCGTATCAGGGACAACCTCCGTCCTGGGCGGTGGAGGTGTTCATGCCATCGGGGGCACCTTCATCAATTGTGTTATTGCCGGTAACAACGCCGGTTATGGCGGCGGCATTTTTGCCACATCATCTTCTGTCTTCTATAATTGTACCGTAACACAAAACATGGCTTCCAATACCAACGGAGGCGGAGGCATAAACAGTGAAGAGAATTGTGAATTTACCAATTGCATTGTCTTCAACAACCATTCCAATACCGGCAGTCACAATATCTACAACCATTTAAGCAGCAGCAGCTTCTCTCATTGCGCCGTGGAAAGTACGAACCCGATTGTTGGAGCTTCCGGCAACATGGGTCTTACGGCTACCCCATTTACGCACAGCGGGAGTGACAGCCTCAGCCTTGTTTCAACTTCCACCTGTGTGGAAGCCGGCACAACTTCCGGAATTACCGTAACAACGCATGATATCAAAGGCAATCCCAGGATCAGCGGCGAAACGATTGATATAGGGGCTTATGAGTATAAAGTACCGTCTTTCTCCGAAATAACGGTAACCAACAACAGCTCCAGCGCTGCAGTTGAATTCAGCCTGCCCTGGGCTGTTGCCCATGCCGACAGCGGCGCTGTCATCACCTTTGACAATGATTACCTCATAAAGGTCACTGCTGCGATGATTCTTGATGAAAGTGTTACCATTGACGGTTCAGGACATTCAATCGTTCTCGACGGAGACGGCAAAAATCATATATTCTCTGTCAGCGGTACGCCTGATGATACGGTGCTTTTAAGAAACCTCTGGTTTCAGAACGGCTATACCACATCCGGCGGTGGTGCCATCTTCTCCCTCACCAACAATGGTAATTTTCTGAATGTGATAAACTGTGTTTTTGAAAACAACACGACCAAATATGATGCAGGTGGTGCTGTATCAATGTTTTGCAATGGCAGTATTGTCAATTGTACTTTTTCCGGTAACAAAGCGCCCTATTATGGAGGGGCCGTTTATATGAATTCAGATGGGTTCATCACAAACTGTATATTTTTTAATAATGAGGCAGAATTAGAAAAAAATATTTATGGCAATGGCATTGTCCGTTATTCGGCTGCCGAAACAATATTACAGGGAGAAGGGAATGTATATTTATGGACAAGTCCGTTTATGGGCGGCAGTGGTCCTCACCGCTTTGCCCTGAACAGCAGTTCGTTTTGTTCCAATGCAGGATCGCCTGATGTTGCCTGGCTCAATCTGCCACCTCTGGATGCAGCAGGTAATCAGCGTATACAAAATGACACTGTTGATATAGGGGCTTTTGAAAGCAGTTATGCCTCGACGCCGCCGGAAACATATAGCACCATAACAGTCAGCAACAACAGTTCCGATGCCCTGGTTGAAAACAGCCTTCCCTGGGCCATTGCACATGCCGGTGAAAATTGCATTATCACCTTTAATAATAACTTTACTATTCCGGTCAAAAGAGAACTGCCATTGTACAATAAAAATATCACCATTGATGGAGGAGAATACAGTGTTGTCCTTGATGGCGAAGACAGTATCCGTATATTCAATATCATCAATGATACCGGCAAAACGGTGACCCTGCAAAATCTTACTGTTCAGAACGGCTACAGTTGCTATGACGGAGGGGGGATTCTGGCCCAGATAAAATCAGGGGGCAACCTGTTTATAACCAATTGTTTCTTTGCCGGTAATAAAGCCTATAATGGCGGCGCATTGTGCATTATACCGGGCCTTTGGGATAACTATGGTGCGACCATCAGAAATTGTGTATTTACTGACAATCACGCAGAAATTTATGGCGGCGGTGTTTATTCAAACACAAATACCTTTTCGACCGATGACAGGTTCCATGGGAACAGTTTTTTTAATTGCACCTTTGCAGGGAACAGCAGCAACTATGAGGGAGGAGCCATTCTAAGTCAGGGGAATAATTATTTCAGGAATTGCCTGTTCTATAATAATCCTTCACCCTATGGTAAAAGCATCTGGTGTTATAATGGCAGTGAAATAAAGTATTGTGCGGCAGATGTTAACCTGCCTGAAGATAACAATATCAAATTATATTATTCTCCTTTTATTACTGGAAGCTTTCTGCTGAACGATTCCTCTTTTTGTGCAAATGCCGGAACTCCGGAAGCCGGCAATCTTGGCCTTCCGGATACTGACCTCGCAGGCAACACCCGGATCATCAATGATACCATTGATATTGGTGCTTATGAAAGTGACTTTATCACAATACCTGATATACCACTGTATGATAATATTACGGTTACCAATAACAGCTACAATGTATCCGAAAAAAACAGCCTTCCGTGGGCGCTGATGCATGCAACTGACAGTTGTATCATAACGTTTGATAATGACTATACCATACCTGTCTCATCACAGATCATCCTGGGAGATAAGAATATAACCCTTGACGGAGGCGAAAATACAATTATCCTCGATGGAGGTGACAGTTCACGGATCATACTGGTGGAAGGCAATTTATATGAATTCGGTAAACACATAACATTGAATAACCTCACCCTTCAAAACGGGTATTCACCGTTGTCCGGCGGAGGCATCTATCTTGATGTTTTTGCTTACGCCGGATTAACCGCCGTAAATTGTGTATTTTACAATAATAAAGCCTATAATGGCGGAGGTGTTTATATACAGAATGCACAGACTTTTATCAATTGCCTTTTTCTTCAAAATTCAGCAACACGCCAGGGGGGTGGCGCTTATGTATACAGGGATGTAAATTTTGTTAACTGCACTTTCACAGGGAACTTCGCGGATCAGGGAGGAGGAGGTATTGCAGCTTATAAGAGCAACTTCACCAACAACCTTATTTATGGAAACTTCGCAAAATATGGCGATAAAGATGTATACGACAGGGAAGAAAATGTATTCAATTATTGTGCTTCAGGGGATGACCTGACAACATTGGGAGAAGGGAATCTGAACCTCTCGGATAATCCGTTTAAAAAAGGCGGAGGCGCTGACAGTCTGTCGCTTAAAACAGGGTCTGTTTGTGTCAATGCCGGAATACCGAATACCCCCGGGCTGAACCTGCCTTCAGCAGATTACAGGGGTATATCACGAATTGTTGGTGATACGGTCGATATCGGGGCTTATGAATATTACGACCATATCATCCAGACAACAGCAGAGTCCGGTGGGCAAATAATACCCGGACCTGCCTATGTCATTAACGAAAGGGATCAGTCACTGACAGTTGTGCCCGACCCGGGATATATCGTGGACTCACTGTGGGCAGATGATGTTTATGTTGAGCCAGCAAATAAATACACATTCAGTAAGGTCATAACCGACCATACCTTACGCGCAACTTTCGTTCCTGATACTTTTAATGTCACTGTCTTTTTTGATAAACACGGCGTTGTCACCCCGGGTGATACAAGCATGACTGTTCTGGATACACTGATTTTTACCATCATCCCGGATGAAGGTTATCAGGTTGGAACAGCTGATCTCGGCTCTGAAAATGTGCTGAATGAACTGGTCGAATCTGATAGTGTATATACTTATAGGCTCACCGGATTGACCTCCGGCAAAACATTGTCAATCAGCTTCGCGATAAAAATGTTTACAATTACCACGGTTGTAACAGGTTACGGCAGGATATACCCTGAGAACCCCACTGTGAACTATGGGACCACAATAAGTTTTAGCCTGATTCCAGAAGACGGCAACGATGTTGTATCAGTAACCTATAAAGAAATAAATATGCTTTCAAACCTGGTTCCTGAACTCGATTATTACATTTATACTCTTAATAACGTAAACACCGATGATACCTTGTTTGTTGATTTCACCAACATCAGCGATCTGGTAAACACAGGTGAAAATGAATGCATTGTTTATCCCAATCCGACTTCAGGGATTATGCACATTAAAATACCTGAACATGTTTATAAATATAGGCTATACCTTGTTGATACCCGGGGCATTATAAAATTTTCATCCACAACAGCAAGCTGCACAAAATCAGACCAGCAGGGCGAACATGATATAGACCTTTCTGCCTTGCCTCCTGGTAATTACATCATTGTCATGGAATATAGTGACCGGCGTATCAGCATTCCGGTAATTAAGGAATAATGACCTGAAACTGAAAATACCCCCTGTTAAATTCTGGGGGTTTTTTCATACTCTGCATTAGCTGCTGCAGAAACATAAGCAAGGGAAAATAAGTTAGGGCTTTGGAAGAGCCCCAATCCAACAGCGCCATGGGATTATAGGAACAAGAAATAATTACTTTTTTGAATTTTAAGCGAATATAGAATCAAAAATAAGCTATTTAAATTATAAGGACTTTTATTATCTTACCGGTAAAAAAGAACCCCCGCCAGGGCTGGCGAAGGCTCAACGACACAATTATATAAGATGCCTATTTAGATTTTAAACAATACGATAAATTTCTAAGATTTTGTATACCCCTCCTCAAAAATTCAATCATATGTTTAAAGTAAATATCTGAATGTAATTATACTGTAAGAGATGATAATACATGCATGGAGATAAAAAAATGATTGTTGGAAAACAAAAACAACCCTGATCTTACTGCAGAATAATTATGAATACTTTTTATGTTTAAAATAAATCTGTTAAGCTGGAGATATTTTAAAAAAAATTTGTAAATTAAGCTGCCTTTTAAAATCAGCACACAATAATCTATTAGAAATCGAAGATTGCCTATGTAATAAACCTGCTGACTTGTATTGATTATTATTTTGTCTGGCTTTTACCTGCATTTTCAGGTCTGTCAGGTACTGATAAATATTTTGATTATTTTACCATTTTTCATACTGATGTCAAAGAATATACTGCAAAAAACAAATTATTAACATATGAAACGAACATGAACTTTTTTAATCAAAAATTTCAAAAACAAGCATGATTAAAAAAGTTCATGTGAGAGCGGAGCGGTTACAT
>JAFGPL010000027.1 GCA_016936215.1 Bacteroidales bacterium | reverse complement strand
GAATGGACACTCATTCTTATCATAATCGCAAAACTCAATATGTGATTCGCCGAATGAAAGGGGGACATGCTTTTCGTTCCAGAAATTTCTTATATACGAATAGCGGTTTTGCATGGGATAGCGCGCAGGAAAATCCAGTATAAAATGAAATACTTCGAGCATTTTCTCCAATTCAGCGGAAAGCAAGGCTTTTTGCTCATCCGAGAGCATTTCAGGAGGGGGAAGATAATCCCGGTCAATACCGGTTATTTGCGCCACTGGAATTTCTTCGCCGTATACGTATTTTTCAACATAAGATATATCATCAAGCTCCAGTTCATCATCAGGATCTGCTTCTGATTCCGACCATAACTTATTCGGAGGCCGCACATTCCAGGTGGCTCTCCTTAAATCACCAATAAGTTGTTCGATATAATGTTGCATTTTTCCTGACAAACTCATTATTGCCCAATCAACTTTCAAAAAAGTTAAATAAAGATAACTAAAAAAAAGTAAATTTAAAGCGTATTTAAAAGTGAACACGATAGCATTTTAAGTTGAATTTACTAAGGCAATAATGAATTTACCTGTCTTTTTCCGCAATCTCTTTTTACTGTTTATTATTCTTTTTGGGTCTAACAAGATTTATTCTCAAAATAAAATTGATTCGTTAGAACAATTACTAAATAAGACCATAACGGATACCTCAAGAATAAACCTGATAAATAAACTGGCTGTTGAATATATCCGCATTGATTTGGGAAAATCGCATGAATACTCGATACTTGCTGATTCGTTAAGCAGAATCATCAATTATACATATGGAAGTGCAGAAGGATTAAGAAACCTTGGGGTGTATTATATGCATAAATCTAATATTGTTCTTGCATTACAAACTTTACATAAAGCCTTATTTTTATTTGAAAAAACAAAAAGTATAGAGGGAAAAGCTAATTGCCTTTTAGCGATTGGTGCCACATATAACCAAATGAACAATAACGATAGCGCTCTTTATTATTATCAGAATTCACTAGATCTTTGGTTACAAATAGGGGGTGCCAATAAAGAAAGGATTGCTGCCATCTACAATAACTTAGGTATAACATACAGGAAAACAGGAAATATACCCCTGGCATTGGAGTATTATCAAAAATCGTTAATGACAAAGGGGGAAATTAACGATAAGGCCGGCGCCGGAGATACATACCACAATATTGGCGTAATCTATAGTATAATGAATGATATGGGTAAAGCCATTGAATACTATAGAAAAGCCGAAACGATTTGGACACAAGTTGGCTATGAGATTGGAGTAGCAAAGTGTTACAACAATATGGCATTAGCTTTTTCGAATATAGAAAATTTTGATAGTACTGTTTTTTATGCAGGAAAAGCCCTTGATATTAATTTACCCCTTCATAACAACAGGGGTATTGCTCATTCTTACAATATATTAGGTGATATGCATTATAGAAAAAATGAATTGAATCTGGCTTTGGATTTTTATAAAAAAGGGATTAATTACGCAGAAAAAGCTGATTGCAAACAGGTTATCTCCATATGTTATGTTGGGATAGCTGAGATAAGTTTAAAGCTGCTTGATTTTAAAAAGGCATATTTACTTGGGAATAAAGCATTGGATATTGCAAATGAAATAGAAGACATGACAGCAATCATGCTAAGTTCAAAGCTTTTGGCCGATGTTTGCGCTAACATGGGTAATTATCAAGAAGCTTATAAATTTCATAAACTTCATAAGGCTATGAGCGATAGCATCCAAAATGATGCTAATTCAAAGAAAATTCTTAGTTTGGAATATGAATACAAGTATCAAAAAGATAAAATAGAACAGGAAAAAACTCGATTGGAACAAAAAGCCAGATTAGACAAACAAAAAAATATTACGCTTTCATTTATTATTGGTTTTTGCCTGGTGCTGGGTCTCGCTTTTTATATTTTTCAAAACTTAAGGCGCAAGCAAAAGGATATAAAAATTATATCTACCCAAAAACTTCAAATTGAAGAACATAATTTACTGCTCAATTCCCAAAAAGAAGAGATTCAAACCCAAAATGAGCTGTTACACCAACAGGCTAAAAAGTTAACCGAAATAAGCGACATAAAGTCGCATTTTTTTACAAATATATCCCATGAGTTGCGCACCCCATTAACGCTTATTATTTCTCCACTTATACAGGCGATCGAAACCAATAACTGCGACAAGGCAACATTGGATATTATGTACCGGAATGCCAGAAAACTCCTGGACATGATAGATGAGTTGTTACAATTGACACGTATGGAGAAGGGCGCTATTGATTTACACCTGGAGTATGCCAATATAAATGCCCTTATTAAGGGTGTTGTAAATTCATTCGAAGCTTTAATAATAGAAAAAGGGATTACTTTAGAAACTGAAGGTATCGACAAGAAATGTATGGCATCTTTTGATCCTGCATGTATAGAAAAGGTGGTTACCAATCTTTTGTCGAATGCCATAAAATTTACACCCCACGGGAAACGGATTAAACTGGCTGCCTTTTCTGATAATATTAATTTTAATCTTCATGTCAGCGATGAAGGAATAGGTGTACCCGAGAGCGAAACAGGCAAAATTTTCGACAGGTTCTACAGGGCATCTAATTCTATGAATATTTTTGGAACAGGAATAGGACTTTCGCTTGTAAGTGATATCGTTACGCTTCATGGCGGAACGATAAAGACCGTACAATCTGAATTTGGAGGTGCCAAATTTATTGTCAGTTTACCATTGAACAGGCTAATGGTTGATGATGCTTATGAAACCAACCAATACGCTGACGAAAATAATGTAATACAACCTGATAAGAGTATTAAAACGAACGTTTCGCAAAACTATACCCTATTAATAATTGAAGACAACAACGACCTGCGTAACTTTTTAGCATCATCTTTTACAGCATTGTATAACATTCTTACGGCAGACAACGGAAAAACGGGTCTTGAAATTGCAATCCATCAGCAAGTAGACATCATTGTTTCCGATGTTATGATGCCCGAAATGGATGGATATATGCTAACAAAAACAATTCGTAAAAATCCCGATATATGCCATATACCTATAATCCTGCTTACTGCAAAATCAAGTGAACAAAGCATAATCGCCGGATTGGAAACGGAAGCGGATGCCTATATTACTAAACCATTTAGTTTATCCTATCTAAAAGCAGTACTTGCCAATCAGCTTAAAATTCGTGATAAACTGCGTAGCAGGTTTCAAAAAAAAGTATCCGTTAGCCCTTCCGAAATAACAACTACCTCATTAGACGAACAGTTCATTATTAATGCAACAAAAATTGTTGAAGATAATATTCATAACGAATGTTTTAGTGTTGACGTTTTTTGCAACGCTCTCTTAATGAGCCGTACAAGTGTTCACAGGAAGATTACTGCTATTACCGGCTTATCGTCGTCCGATTTTATACGCACAATAAGACTTAAAAGGGCAGCTTTGTTAATTAAAGGCAAAGCGGCAAGTATTTCTGAAATTTCTACTATGGTAGGTTTTTCTGATGTTTCGTATTTCACCAAATGTTTTAAAAAACAATTTCGTACAACTCCTTCAGCATTTCAATCCAACGGATAATCAGGTCTTCTTCCTCATTGTAGAATCCAAATATTTAGCATTTTACAGTTACTGGAACGTAGTTACCAAACTATGGAACGTGGTTACCTTGCTGTTTTGGCGGGTTAAACTATTATTGCCGAACAAGTTTTCACCTAAATTCACTTATTTTTAATTTATTAAATTATGAAAAGTACAAAGTACACCCTCATCATTGCTTTGGCAATATCGCTGCCCTTGTCGGCACAGGTTAACTTAAAAGGTTTAAAAGACAAAGCAGAAAAGGCTGTAACAAAAGAGGCGCCATCGGCCGCCAAACCTTCCACATCAGAAAAGAGCACGGGTTCTGTATTTGACGATAAAAAGGTAGATATGGAAAAGCTCGCGGAAAAGCCGGCAGGAACAATCAGCGGTTTAAACCTGTTTTATGGTGCCGGATATGAAATTATGAAAAACACCATCGGACTGGTATTGTCATCTGCTGATGGAATTAACTGGAGTGTAGCCTTCAAATCACAAAATGTAGCAATTACCGATGTTGCCTATGGCGAAGGAAAAATAGTTGCAGTCGGCGGCAAGAACGTTTTTTATACCGGCGATGGAAAAACATGGTCAACCGCCGGAGAAATTACAAATGGTATTATAAACGGAGAATACAGCTCTGTTGCCTATGGTGCCGGAATGTTTGTGGCATGTGGCACAACGGCTACTCTTGCTTTCTCGAAAGACGGCGAAACCTGGATAAAATATTTCGGGGAAGAAATTGATCCTGAATATGATCAGGGAAAAACACATTTCTATGGGGTTTCCTTTGCCAACGGTAAGTTTTATGTTGTTGGCAACAGTCAGCGTATCGTTTCATTTATTCCCGATGCGAAAGATGGGTTAAAAAAAGAAAAATGCACGGTTCTCGGCCAAATTACCAACCGTCTCGACGACCTTGTTTATGGTAATGGCGCTTATGTGGCTGTTGGTGCTAAAGAAGATTATGTTTCGAAAGACGGGCTGAACTGGGAAATAACCAATCCCGAATGGCAAATATGGGGTATTGGTTTTGCAAATGGTTTATTTGTTAAAGCTTGTGGTTTTGGCCGCGTGTTTACTTCGCCCGATGGAAGCGACAATAGCTGGACTGAAGCATACAATGGTTCAGGGTTATTCTGGGACGCTGCTTATGGAAACAATATGTGGCTCGTAACCGGTAAAGATGGTGCGGTAGTGACATCAAAAGACGGTGTTAAATGGGAATACCACGAAATAAAACCTTTTTACACGATTAAAAAACTAATTTTTATTGAGTAAAAGTTTTAATAATTTTTTAAATGCCATCAGGGTTTTCCCTGGTGGCAAATTTCATTATGAGCAATATTATTCTTACGTTATTTAAAACTATAAAAAATGAAGCGCAGTATTATTTTTTTGTTACTCCCATTTCTTACTATCACAGTAATTTTTGCCCAGCCATTTGCCGGCGGAAACGG
>JAFGPL010000294.1 GCA_016936215.1 Bacteroidales bacterium | reverse complement strand
TTTGACTTCCGGTGGAAGTTCCTTTTTTGTAAAGGTGTTTATGACTTCCTCCTCATCAAACGGGTCTTCAATGATGCCAATAATTACCGGCCCTTGCTCATCTTTGGTGCCCCACTCAAATGCCAGCAGGGCAATTGCCAGTGAGACAATTAACCCTAACTCGAAGAATAAAAACTTTTTATTCTCCAGATTTGCTTTTTTTACTTTTTTCGGTTTCATGGCTAATGGTATTAATTTGTTTGAAACTCACAGATAAGATGCACGCATCTTAAAAAATCCATAAAATCTGAAATCATTTTTTTCATTTATTAAGTTGTTTATCTGTAAATGTGAATGCAAGGAGCATGCCAAAGCGCCATGAAATGAGAAGTTTTATCATATCAGCAGGTTTACATTGGTGAATCAGGAATCTTGTTATACTTTTACACTCAATACCATAAAGCATTATACCATTGTTTATAAAATTCCGGCACCGGGACAGTGCATACCGGAAATTGTCAGATGAAGAGCTGATTGACCGGATTGTGCATGAGCAAAATGAGAAGGCAACCGAAACGTTGTTTGACAGGTATGTGTACCTGCTCTATGGTATTTGCCTGAAGTACCTGAAAGACAGGGACGATGCAAAAGATGCTGTGATGGAAGCATTTCAGCATGCCCTTGAAAAAATTCCTGCTGCCGAAATAAGAAGCTTTAAGGCATGGATTTATACTGTTACAAAAAACCACTGCCTGATGCAGCTAAGAAAAAACAATTCAAAAGCTGATATAAAAAATAAAATTGCTGATTTTTTTTATTCAGAAATTATGGAATCGGGCAATGGTATGAATCTTATAAATGAGGAACAGGAAACAGATAATGAAGAAACCATTGAGGAAGCCTTGACCAAACTAAAAAAAGAACAGGAACAATGCGTCAGGTTAATGTACCTTGAAAACAAGTCTTATAAAGAGATTGCTGATATTACCGGTTACACGATGAATGAAGTAAAGAGCTACATTCAGAACGGAAAAAGAAACCTGAAAATCCTTATAACCAATAACAATGGCAAAAAAAACTAATATACCACTGTTTAATATCAACGGATGCGTTACACACGAGGCAATGGTGGCATACATTCAGAAAAGCCTTGATGGTAAGGATTTGAAAAAAGTACAACAGCACCTTGACTCCTGTCCGCTTTGCAGCGATGCAGCGGAAGGTATCTCGGGAATAACGCCTGCTGAATATCAAAATGATGTCAATCAATTGAAAATCAGCATTAGGGATAAATCTGCCACCACAAAAAAAATGCGGAGGTTGCGCTATTTTTCTTATGCAGCCGCTGCGGCATCGGTTTTGATAGTAATTAGCGTAATGCTGATGTACAGGCAGGTTTTCCTTCCGGGAAAAGATAACATCGCTTTTGAACAGACCAAAGAAAAGGCTTCTGAAGAAATAAAAAATATTACCAATATTGAAGAACCCGTAACAGAAACAGCCAAAATCAAAAAGTCTCCCATGAAAAAGGCGGCTAAAACTATTACACAGGAACCTTTGCCCGACATAGAAAATATTACCGAATTGCATGATGAAAAAGAAATGATAATTGCTGAAGCTAAAGAAACTGTTTTGACTGAAAATGAAGAAGATGCTTCTGAAGCCCCTCCGGCAATACCGGGAACGACTACTTTACCGCTGACTTTGCAATCTGCCGGGAATGATATGATAAAAAAAGAAAAAGTGAAGGAGCAAAGCCACAAAAGCGAAATGATTCCTGCTAATTATGCAGCAGAACAGCAATCTGAAAGAACAATTTCTGAATATACCGGAAATGATGATAAAAAAAAGATGTCACAACCCGGAGGTGCCGGTGATGTGTTCGCGCTTACCAGTCAAATGCCGGTTTTTGAAGGGGAAGGGCCTGATAAATTCTACACTTACCTTATTGATTCATTGAAAAGAAATGAGTTGTTCATCCGGTCGGGGTTTAAAGATAATATCCTGATGAATTATACAATTGATACCTCGGGCAGGGTTATTAACATAAAACTGTTGAACATTGCAGATCAAAATCTGCAACAGGAGATTATCAATCTGATAAAAGAACTGCCACTCTGGTCGCCCGGCATGCAAAATGGCAAAAAAGTAAATGTTTCTTACGCTGTATCGTTAGACACAAATCCATGAAAAAATCCCGTGCTAAAGATTTATAAAACGAATTAAACGATTTACCTTCTTCTATTGTGCTTTTTATTTACCTTGTATGTTTTTCGCTTTTCCACCATGCGGTACTTTTTGTTACGAGGCAGTTCATCTTTTCTCGGCATCATCAGGTTTCTTCTCTCGGCCGCTTCTTTTGGGGCGCTGCAACCGGAAATGTAAACCATAGAAAAGATTAGCAGAATAATAAGGGCAAATTGCTTTGAAATACCGGTTTTCATGATTAGTATTTGTTTAATTTGTACGTTGTAAATCAAGATTGTAGTTCCTTATACGCCCTAAATAATGAAGGGTTATAAAAAACACCGGTTTTTTGTTTTACCAAATATTTAATGTTTGTACCTATTGATTAATCTGTGTTTAACATAGCTCACCGTCTTTGAATACACCTGAAAAAAGTACCTCACCATTTTCTTTGTACACAGTTTTTAAACCATGTTCAAGGTTCTCCCTGAATTCCGCCTCAAAATTTTTTCGCCCGCTGTCATAATACCTTATCTGCCTGCCATTAAGCTTATCGTCTTTGAAAAAAGCCTCGTACTTCTTATTCCCGTTTTCATACCACACACACATGCGGCCTTCACGCTTCTCGTTAACCAATGTAAATTCGGCTTTTAACCGGCCACTTTTGTAATAAGTGCGCGTAAACCCAAATTTTCTGCCATTCCGGTAATTAGCTTCTACCAGCAGGTTGCCCGATTCGTCAAAAATTCTCGCTTTACCATGATACAATCCATTTTTAATATAGCCTTCTTCTGCTATCGAACCATTTTCGTAACACCAGTGGTAAAAACCAGTAAACAGCGATTCCTCATCCGGCAGGTAAAAGAAATCTTCTTTCTTTGCCAGGGTAAATAAATCCACACTGTCTTTTCTGCCCGCCATTATCATAGATTGCTGTAATTAGTGTTTGTCCATAAAATCGTGTGGCTGTTCTTTAAAGTCCGCATACTTCGTTGCGCTCGTCTGCGAACTTTAAAGACAGACACTAATTATTGGCAAAAATAAATATCTTAAACCATTTTCACCCGTTAATAAATGCTACTGTTAATATATTTTTTACCAAAATGATATTTTTTGAAATGAATTTTCATAATTTAAGCCTTTGAATATCAATTTCATTCTTTTAATGCCAACATTTCCCTTCTATAAGCAGTATGATGCAATGGATTGCGGCCCCAGTTGCCTGAGGATGATTGCCAAATATTATGGCAAAAACTTTTCGCTCGAATTCCTCAGGCAAAGAAGCTATCTAACCAGGGAGGGCGTTTCGATGCTGGGCATAAGTGAAGCTGCTGAATCAATCGGAATGCATACCATCGGAGCACGGATAACCTTCGAACAACTGAAAAATGATGTGCCGCTGCCCTGCATTGTACACTGGCAGCAAAATCACTTTATTGTTGTCTATAAAATAAAAAAAGATACGGTTTACATTGCCGACCCTGCTTTCGGTCTGAGCAAACTCACGAAAGAAGAGTTTTCAAAAGGATGGATAAGCACCTTGAAAGATGGTGAAGAAAAGGGGCTCTGCCTGATGATTGAAACAACGCCCGATTTCTATAAACAAAAAGACGAATCAATAAACAAAGCAGGGTTCGGGTTTCTGTTTTCTTACCTGCGCCCCTACCGGGGCCTGCTTCTGCAATTGGCCATGGGACTGTTACTTAGCAGCATGCTCCAGATTTTATTCCCCTTTTTCTTCCAGGCGCTGGTTGATAAAGGCATTGTGCTGCGCGACATGGCATTTATTAACCTGGTGCTTATTGCATGGTTTGTAATAATCGGCAGCCGCATGGCCGTTGATTTCATCAGAAACTGGATACTGCTCCACCTGGGAACACGGATAAATATTTTCCTGATTTCCGATTTCCTGATCAAACTAATGAGGCTGCCCATAAAATTTTTCGACACCAAATTTATCGGTGATTTGATACAACGTATTTATGACCATAAACGAATCGAAACCTTTCTCACAGGCACCATGCTGAACCTTTTCTTCTCGCTTATAAGCCTTATCGTGTTGAGTGTGGTACTTATCATCTTCAGCCCAATGATATTCCTGCTTTTTATCACAGGCAGCACGCTTTACTTCACCTGGGTTTTACTGTTTATGAAGAAGCGCAGGAACCTCGACAATAAAAGGTTTACACAGTTGTCGTCCAATCAAAGTAATATCATTCAGCTAATCACCGGAATGCAGGAAATAAAGCTCAACAACTGTGAAAAACAGAAAAGATGGGAATGGGAAAGCATCCAGGCTGCCCTTTTCAGGATTAATATCAAAGGGCTCGCCCTGAACCAA
>JAFGPL010000293.1 GCA_016936215.1 Bacteroidales bacterium | reverse complement strand
TCGTTTAATTAAGGTTATTATTTTATATCCTCTCCCTGCACCCTCTCCCGGAGAGGGACATAAATGGTCTTAATTAAACGACATTGATATAAGAATTATCATTAATTTTGTAGAGAATAAAAGCTTTACAGCAATGAATGCAGCAGAAATAAAACTGGACTTGTTCAGGAAGATAGATAACTTAAATGAACCTGAGCTTGAAAAAATTTACAAAAAACTTATGGCCTTATTAAATGCCATTCACCCTTATAAACTTTCCAAAGCTGAGAAAGCTGCGATTAATGAAGCCTTGGAAAGCGGGCAAACATACACTCATGAAGAAGTAATGGAAGAAGCCAGGCGTAAATATCCAAATTTAAAATTTAAATGAGAAAAGTTCACTGGAACAAAATTGCCAGGCTTGATTATTACGAAAACATCGACTATCTTTTACATAAGTGGTCAGAAAAAGAAGCACAGGATTTTATTGATGAAGTATACGAAACAGAATTTATACTTGAACAGGGAAATATAGACTTCCAGGATACAGACCTACCCGATATAAAACACTTTGTCCTTTGTAAACAAATCAGTTTGTTTTACAGGATAATAGATCAAAATAGCATTGAATTATTACGTTTTTGGAATAACCACAAAGACAATAAAAAGCTGACATTCTAAGAAAGCTCTTATAGCGCGCAATTAGCGATAGAGCAACGCGTGCAAACCATTTTATTTAACCTTGATTCTTTTACACCACGTTCGGCAAAGGCTGTGCCTTTGCCGAAAATATCATCACAGGCTTTGCCTGAGTTTCTTTAAAACAGCTTATCTGATCTACACAAAAGTCTTCATATACAAATGATTTAGACAATATCATCTACCTTTTCCCGGAAATTTTTATATTTGTTGTAAACCATCAAAATTGGTAACCTGTGATATTAAAGAATTTCATAAAAAGCCAAAGGCAACAGCCCTTAAGAATATTTACGGCTCAGGCACAGCCTAAGCCGAACGGGGGTAAATGACTTGAAAAATGCTGAACAATTGATTCTGAAAAATATAGAATTAATTAAAAGTAAATGGCATGAAGTATTTGGTAACTGAACTTTTACATACCATAAACAAAGCGTGGTATGAATCTGGTATGATATGCATGCAAATGACAGATAAAATGGAAATTCGTTTCCCCGTGGAAAAAAACACAAAACTACTTCGGGCAACTAACGAAGAGCGTAATAATATTGAAATTATCTGTAATGGGACAGGGTTGCATTGGCCTGCCCTGGATGAAGATTTATCTGTTATCGGTATTATTGAAGGCAGGTATGGAAATTAATAATCCCACGTTCGGCAAAGGCTGTGCCTTTGCCGGTAGTATCCTATCAGGCTTTGCCTGAAACTCTTTTAAACAGTATATCTGAATTGCACAAGAGTCTTCATAAAAAAAATGATTTATAACACATCATCTGCTTTTTCCCGGAAATTTTTATATTTGTTGTAAAGCAACAAAAATGGCAACCGGATATAAAATAGCTGAACCTGATGGTTTGTATTTTATTACATTTCAAATCGTTGGATGGGTAGATATTTTTACACGCCAGATTTACAGAGATATTGCCGTTGATAGTTTCAGATATTGTCAAAATAATAAAGGATTGATGCTTTATGCTTTTGTATTTATGTCGAACCATATTCACCTTATGGCACAGGCTAAATCCGGCGATTTAAGTGATATTATCCGGGATTTCAAAAATCATACAAGTAAAGATTTTCTTAAAATAATGAAGGACAATACTGAAAGCAGAAGAGACTGGATGAAAATTGTTTTTGAATATCATGGCAAATTTAAAAACAAACAACAACATCAGATATGGACTCATGAAAACCATCCCGAGCAGATTTATAGCCAGAAATTTATTGAGCAAAAAATTGATTACATCCATTATAATCCTGTGCGTGCAGGAATTGTATCTAAACCAGAAGATTACCTGTATTCAAGCGCCAGAAACTATGCCAATCTTGACTCAGTTCTGGATATTATAAAACTTGATTTTTTATGGATGTCATAATAGCCAAAGGCAGCAGCCTTTAAGAATATATTCGGCTCAGGCACATCCCATAGCCTAAGCCGAACAGGTGTAAAATCCTTAGATATTAATTCAATTAATTCTAATGATGAATAAAAATAAAACCATTGGTAGGATTTTAATTTCATTAGTTATTTTTTCAAGTGTAATAATTTATATTCTGGGTATTTATCAAAGAAAAGAATTGAAAAAATATAGTAGATATACCATTGGTTATACAAATAAGGTTATTCAAACTACTAAATTGGGCAAAGTATTAAAATATCATTATTTCATTAATGGAGAAGAATATAATGGTGCTAAATCAAATATAAAGAGTAATTCAGTTAAACTCGGTGAAAGGTATTATGTAATATTTTCAAATAAAAATCCAATAAATTCAGAAATTTATTTGGAAAGAACTGTTCCAGATAGCATAAGAAACGCACCATCTGAAGGTTGGGAAGAGATTCCAAAGTAAATTTAATAGATAATACATTGCTAACAGGGCTTTTTGACAACTAATTTATGGAGGCAGCAATGATAAATTGGTAAAATACTGCAGGCAAAAGCCTGCCAAAATATATTCAGCTTAGGCACAGCCTAAGCTGAACCACATACGTTCGGCAAAGGCTGTGCCTTTGCCGGAAATATCATCATAGGTTTTGCGTGGCAATTTATAACCCCGATATCGTCTTATCCTTCGGATATTTTACCGAGAACGAGTAATTAATTTTTTTCGATTCTGCCGGTGTCAGGTTTACCCGCCATAGCAGCCTGCCGTATTCTTTCATATAATTTGCCCCGCCTTGGTTTTCAAGGTTAACCTCAATCTCCTTATTTTTCGACAAAGGAATGTTATCTAGTATTTCTATATCTACCGGGATGTTTTTATTGTTTTTAATCAGAAGTTCAAATCCTTTGGTTTCCTTCACGTTGGCGCCAATGGTCTGCCTGGCAGTAAGGTCTTTCAACGTCGTGCGTTTAATGGTTATCCGCTCGTCCCTGCCAAGAGAAACCATCATGGTATCGGCAGTGGTAAAAGGGTTGATCTCCGACTGTCCGACATACATTCCTTCATTAAACAGGTTAGCCTGACCCGGCAGGAGCCCCAGGTTGCCGAAATCTGCTATTTTTGCCAACAGGAATACCCCATCGCTTAGCTTGGGCACTGCATGATAAGTATATTCAGCCTTCACTTCAAACTCTTTCACGGCCACCAAATGTTCTTTACTGTCGGAGGGTATGCTCTGTTTGTTTTCGATGGCATATTCTGTCGCCATCAACCCTGTTGTTTCCGTTACAACATACTCAACACGCTCTTCGGCAGCATCCTCCATTGAAACTGCTTCCTGGTAAACATTCATCATTGCCATCGGGGCCTCACGTTTCATGGTACTTTTTAATTGCGCCCCTGCATAAGGTACGTAAAAATCAATAAACCAGGGATTAAGGATCGGCCTGTTCTGGTCGGCCTCGGGATTACGGGTTGAAACCGCCATCTTCACATCTTTCCAGTCAAACCCGGTAGATTGATAAACATTGGCCTTGTAAACCAGTTTAACCGGCTTGCTGGTGCTTTCTGAACGGATATCATACACGGGATACCAACCAGCATTTGAAGTGAGGTAAGAGATACGAATTTTTACCCGTATTGTACTGTTGGCTTCGACATTCAGCACTACCTCTCCGATTGGTTTATTTTTCAGAGCATTTACTTCGGCCAACTGGTTTTGAATCCTGGTCTTTGCTGTTCTTAAATCCTGCTCTTTGTTTTCTACCGAAATAAGCTGTTTTTTTATGTCAAGCAAACGGGCGCGGTAGAACTCCGACAGCAGCTTCAGTTCGTTAACCTGAACACCTGTCTGCTGGCTGCCGAGTTTATTGTTTTCATTTAATAATTTTTCTTCCCCGTTATACACAACTTTTTCACCCGCAAGCACTTTTAACTGGTTGTCAATTAGTACCAATGAATCCTGCCATATCTTCACCTGACGGGAGCCTTCATGCTGTTTCATATAATTTACCCTGGAGGTTGCAGAAAGCAAAACTGCATTTCCTTCTACCTCAACCTGAATGCTGTTTTGCCTTAATGTACTGGTAAGGTTGGTAAAAACCACCTCATTGTTGCCGGCCTGCAGGTTTATCCAGGCTTCGCTCACAATCTTTGCACTGTTCTGATAAACTGTAACTTCTTTGATAACAGGTTCTGTTTCAACTGCAAATGCAGAAAACGTGATCAGGCATGGTATGATCAGATAAATGAATTTTTTCATCTTTATAATTATTTAAGTGGAGGTATAAAGATAGCAATCGCAATGATATATTGCCAATTATTTTTATGTCAAATGTCAACAGGCATATGCTGAATATCAGTCAATAGTTCAACTATATGCCTGAAGAATTTTGAAAACCTGAATTGCCAAAGTACAATTTAAGATTTCTTCATATAAATTTAATGCGCATGCGGCACATGCCCTGAATCTCCGGTTTTTTTGCAGCATGCCGGTAATTTTGCATACGCCTTTTCATCAGCCTTAACATCATCAGCATCATAACCTGTTTTCGAAACGGCCTGTCTTATTCTGTCCGCACTTGTTTTCCGGCTGTCATATTCCACTTTAAGCAGAGCTGTTTCAACATCAAGGTTTGCTTTCTTCACACCCCGTTCAAACGCCATGGCCTCTTCTATGCGATCTTTGCACATTTCACATTGAGCCGAGGTGGCTATCTCGAGGCTTGTTGTTTTTTGCGCTGCAGAAGGTAATGCAAACATTGTGGATAATACCACGATCATTATTATATTCATTTTAGCTTTCATATTCCTCTTTTTTTTGATTTACAATTATTTTAATGAATACCTCAACCCTGCGTAAAACATTCTTCCCATCAACGGTCCCCAAACCATTGATGCGTCAAAATATTCACCAAAGGGATCATCGGCAGCAATTATTGGGTTTTCCTGAATAAAACCTGTAAGGTTTTCAACACCCGCGTATAGGTCGAAGGTTTTAAACCTCTTGGTTATTTGTGCATGAATGATGATATAAGGCGGAGAAAAACCAGGACGCTGGTAAACGACAGGATTATTTTCCGTACCGGGAAGCCTTGACCTGCCGTTGAACTGGTTGGTGATATCGAACTGCCATATCCTGAAAGGAGTGGAATAGGACAATGTAAGCAATCCTTTATATTTTGAGACCAAAGGTTTTTCTCTCAGTTCATCGTCAATGGTCATTTTAACATCATTAACCCTGAAAGCGGCTGTTATTTCGAAGCGTTGCAAAGGTTCAACCCTCAGATCGGTCTGAAAGCTGTTTGAGTATGACCTTCCGTTGAGATTGTAAAAATATACCTGGCGAACATCCCGTTCGAGGTCAACAACATACTGGTTTTTAAAGAGGGTGCGGTAAAAGTCAGCGCTCCATGTTATTTTACGCTGATAGGTAAGCGGAAAATCTTTGGTAACATTTAATCCAAAATTCCAGGCCTCCTCAAGGCGTGCATCCTCTTCAAAGACCAGGTTTCGCGAACTGGCGAGTATACCTGTGTTTTCGGCAAAAATATTTACCGAACGGTACCCCTTGCCTGCCGATCCCCTGAAAACAAGATTTTCGTCAGTGTTATACCTGAAATGCAGCCTTGGTGTGAACATGGCACCGTAAAAAGTATTGTAGTCAGCCCTGACCCCTCCGATAATGTTCAGTTTGTCCAAGTAGCTGTAGTTATATTCAAAAAATGCACCGGGAACGATCTCTTCACGATCGAAACCGTACTGTTTGAACCGTTCGGTAAAATTATCCGCCATAAGGCTTAAGCCGGTACGGTATTTATGGTTGGTATTTGAAAAAACAGACTGGAAAATTACATTGGCATAAACGGTAAGTTGTTTACCAAAATAGCTGTTAAGGCCGTAAAAGGCATCCTGCTCGTGCGCGGTACCCGATATAATGATCCCTATGCTCTGATCGGGCTTCGAAGGCAATACAAATCCTGTTTTGGTATAAATATTAAAATTACGGGTGTCAATGCCAATCCCATAAAGGTTATCGGATGCAGGGTTGTCGTAATTACTGAAACCCATCTGGCCTCCCCTCCTCGATTCGTACATAAATTTTACGCCAATCTGTGACTCCATTTTTTCATGGTGATCGTATTTCCAGCGGTTGTAAAGGTTAACCTGCTTTGAAAGAGGGGTATTGATGAACGAATCACCGTTTTCATCTGACTTATGGTTAAGATATGAACCATGCGCCAAAAGCATGGTATACCACCTCTCGCTTAACTGTTTTGCCGCTGTAATATTGGCTTCCGACCTTAGTTTACTGCTCCCGTACAGATTTACAAACAGGGGATCACTGGTTTCGGGCTTTTTGAATTCGATATTTATCTGACCGGTAGTTGATTCATAGCCATTGACCACCGAGGATGTGCCTTTTGAAATCTGCACAGACTCCATCCATGAGCCGGGAATATATGTTAATCCGTAGGTAGATGAAAGCCCCCTCACTGCAGGGATATTTTCAGCGAGCAACTGGCTGTAAACACCTGCCAGGCCAAGCATTTGTATATGCTTAGCACCGGTAACCGCATCGGAAAAGCCTACATCAACCGTTGCATTATTCTCAAAACTCTCTGACAGGTTGCAACATGCAAGTTTTTGCAGGCCTTCGGTTGTGATTACCTCTGTTTTCAAGGGCTGTAACTTTGAAATATAGGTACCGCCCAGCCGGCTGGTTATCTTTACAGCATCAATTTCCCTGCTGTGGGAAAGAACAATTTCAATGCTGTTTTGATTTGCAGGTACCTCAATGGTATCATTGGCATAACCTACATAGCTGATAATCAAACGGCTATTTTTTTGGTTGCCGGGAAATTCAATTTTGAAATTCCCCGTTTCACCGGTCATAACCCCTGTAGTTGTCCCTTCCCAATATACATTTGCATAAGGCACCGGGGTATGGTGGCCATGCTCATCTTTTTCAACCACTCTGCCCGAAACCTGTTTTTGCTGTGCAATCACAGGAATGGTCATCAGGTATGTGAACAATAGAAGTATTAATATTTTCATTGTATTCCTTTTTTCAGATTAATAAAATATGGTAAATTATGAATAAGTGCTTATGCAACTGTTCTTTATGTCAGTTGCAATGCATGGCGAAAAAAGAAATATCTCAGATTATCAGGTGAGCTGTAAGGATGTATATCCCGACAGGGGGCGGATAATATGACGCTTCAATATCATGAAACGCGGATTTTATTCCGGTATCAATATGTTTTTGCAGTGGTAAAAAACCCTCAGGAATTGGTGACTCAGGAATATCAAACCTGAGGTTTGTCTTGTAATCATTAACTATTTCTGTGCTTTTTAAGGTTATAACCTCATCGGTACAGCAGGTTGAGGAAAAGGCTCCACTCTTATCATTCTCTGGTAGTTCTGAATTATTACAACATTCATCATCACCACCGTTGTCTGATAATTTACAAAAACTATCAGCATGGTTCAAACAGCATGATGTATGTACTGTGGTGCAGGAGCCATTGAATGAATTAAATGAGTAAAACGATGTATTTGTATGGTTACAAAGGTGCCTGAAAATATGATGGCTCACCGGTATGGAAAAAATACCAAGAGCAAGCAAAAAAATCATGATATGTTGTAATCTGCCCATCACCCTGCAAAAATAGGAAATATCAACTCATTTAATCTTAATGAAATGTTAAAACGTAACCGGAAATGATCCGGAATTTTTGGATTAGCTATAAAATAAGTGATGTTTTTTTTGCTTCTTTTTATTAACGATTAATAAAAATAATGCTGAAACCTTTTAAATTAAAGTACTTTGTAATGTTTTACCAGCCTGTAAGATAAACCCTGTAACTGGTTTTCATAAGCCGGCTGCTACAACCACTTTCTGTACCATCTCTTGCGCCCCCACCCTTGCTTTTACGATGTAACATCCCGGGAGCAGTTCAGTATGCCAGATATAATGATAATCATCCTGCAAAAGCAACTTATTCTCTAACACCGAAGCAACCATTCTTCCGCATAAATCGGTAATGCATAATGACACATCCGCTCCCCCGGGATTATCAAGAGTTATATTAATGGCATCTGAAGCCAGGTTCGGAAATACATTCAGTGCTGAAAAGCGATTACCTGTATGTTCATTAATGAAAGTAAAGTTAAGAACAGATGGTACCAGATAATCGTTGATTAAAAACCTTGTATCTTCATGGTGTTTGCTGGTTCTGCAGGTAATGACCACCACCAGGTCACTATCCTGAACTATAGCAGGTTTAAAAATGCTTTGGAAAATTCTTTGAAATCATCAGAAGGGGAAACAGGGTCGAGGCGAATATCTTTACCTTTATAACTGATAAATATCCCGCACTGGTCATAACAATTCGGGCAACCAACAATACCAGGATATTTTTTCAGGTTATCCGGAAGAAGTTTTATGATGCTTTCAAAATCGCTATAAGTTAAATCCTTTACTTCTGCCCCCTGATGCAGGGAAAAATAATCGTAGCGGTCTGGGTTTGAAAAAAAACTATCTGTAGTATCTGCAAAAACACCTGTCCGGTCAATTTTATAAATGATCGCGCAATTCTTTGCACATTCTCCGCAATAATACCCTAAAAAGATGGTATCTGAATACGGGACCTGATGATTGCAGGCATTGATTATTAAGAGTATCAGGGCAATTTGATAATGTTTCATACATGATTGGGTTTAATCAGCAAAAATTAGTCTTTTCGTTTTGCATTTCAAAGAGAACCAGCTTTTAATGCTGAAAATGTGTTCATTATCATTAACAATATTTTAATACAGGAACAAATATTTAGTAACTTTGCAACAAAATAAGCTATATATGATAAGAAGAGAGGATAAATCATATGCCATCTTTTCGTTTGAGAAAACTGAACGGATAGATATAAAAAATGCCAACAAATTTAAATTTAAGGTATTGCGGGCAATAGTCAGTCCGAAGACCACCACCGTAATTATTGACCTGAAAGGCCTGGAATTTATGGATACCACAGCGGCACAGGTTCTTGTTACACTTCGCAAATTTGCATGGAAAAAGAAGAAAAAGTTTCTGCTCAAAAATGTGTCGGCTGAATTTAAAGAGATTATAGATTTGCTAAAACTGGAAAAGGATTTTAAGATTATTGGCGATTGATAAATTCTTTGAATTTCGGTTATTTATTAATACTTAACTTGCAGGCACCAATCCGAAATACACTTGCCATTTGAACTCTCTAAATTATTCCCTCGATTAAACCATCGAGGATGTTGTTATCAATCTATAGCGGGTGTGTCGTCATATTTCAGGTCTTTTTGTAAAATATCAATACAGGTGATAAAAGTCCTGATGCCTGTATAAATTTCATTTACAGCAATCCTTTCATCATAATTATGCACTGTATCCAGCAATTCACGGGAAAAAATGCAGGGCATAATGCCATATACCGGAATGCCTTTGCTCCTGTAATAGTTATTATCGGTGGTTGCAGGAAACAAAATGGGAATGGTACGTGACTGGCCAGGGTATGTTTCCTTTAAAGCGGCCGCCATGGCATCGAAATATTTCGAATCAGGATCGGAGTGCCTTGCACCGGGGGTTTCAAGCAATATTTGTATATCAATGCGGGGACCGACCACATTTTCAATTTTTCTTATATATTTTGAAGTTTCGATCTCGGGCAGCAAACGGTAATCGAGAACTGCACAGGCTTTGTCTGAAATCTGGTTATAGCCTGAAGCAGGATTGGAGATGCGTGTAATTACAAAGGTATTGTTTACAAATGAGTATAGTTCACCACCCTCTGAATAATAGGATTTAACAAAAGGGGTAAGAATTCCCCAGTGAATATGGCTGATAAAAAAACCCCTCACGCCACCTTCTATCTTACCAAGCTCGCGGAACATTCGGCGCGATGATTTATCAAATGTCACAATTTTCTTTTCATTCATCAGTCTGATGAGCGCCCGTAGCAACCGTTTGTTGGCATATACCTCCGGCGCCAGGGCGCTGTGCCCTGACGATGGCGTTTCGGCAGTTAACATAAGCCATAAAGCCTTTTTTTCCGAAACAGAGATACCGAATACTGCAAGTTCCGGGTCTGAAGGCAGGAAATCCCTGAGCCCCGACCCGCCTTCCCCGAAGATAACCACAGCATTAAGCTCAGCAAGATGATTATTGGAGATGTAATCCGACCCATTGTTATTGCCGCCTTCTTCACCCGAAACCATAAGAATGGAGAGGTTGTAGGGCAATTCACTATTTTTTGCATCTTCCAGGTAATTTAATATCGCGAATAATTGCATCACCAGTAACCCTTTACAATCAATTGCACCGCGCCCCCAAACATAACCTCCGTCAATTACACCTGCAAAAGGGGGATGTGTCCAGTTGTATATATCACCTGCGGGAACCACATCAATATGACTGAGAAAAACAATATTTGGTTTTTTGTCGCCCAGAGGATATAGCGAGGCACAAAAATTATATGTAGAATCGGTATCAGAGAATATTCTTACATTCAACCCTTTCTTTTCGCAAAAATCTTTCAGAAAACGACCTGCTACCCCTTCATTACCCGTAACTGACGGCTTTTGTATAAGTTGTGAAAGAAACACAGCAGCAGCATCATCGTTATCTTTCTGCGGATAAACAAATGAAAAACCGGCAAGCAGAAAAATAATCAGAAAGAAATAATTTTTTAACCAGAGATTTTTCATCATCTTACTTTTTTAATTTTTAAGGCATGATATAACCCACCTGATTATAATAATGTATTGCTTGTGTTATAATAATCATGCGGGTTTCATTAAATAATCATTTATCTGTTAGTAATACCTTGCATTTATTTTCTTTTCATTTATATAAACCAATCACTTTCATCTGACATGAAGGTTGTTTTCAACCTTAAAGTGTCAGAATTGTTTATGAAGTTACAAAATAACCTGCTTTAAATCCAATAATGTCAATTTTCAATATTTCTTTTATTATCATATATACCCCCATTATTATCAGCGTATATTAATTTTATTGATATATTTTAATAATATACCCTTCTTTTTTAATACTTTATTAACACTTATTTAACACATTTTGTATGTTTACCTCCAATTTTTATATGTATCTTTGTACCGTATAACAATTAAAACTTAATACCATGAAGACAATAGTTGATTTTAAGCGTTTACTGGCAGTTGCCGGTTTCTTTTTTGTCTTTGTTGCTGGCACAAAGGCAGAATATAACTTAGATGTACGTATTTTCCTGACCGATAAAAAGGTAGCCCTCCTTCTGGTAAATAATCCCGAAAAACAAAGGGCAACATTATATATCAACGATATGATTAACAACCAGATGGTATATTCGGGCAGGATTTCAAAAGACCTGGTTTATCGTGGCATGTATGACCTTTCCGGGTTACCTGAAGGAAATTACAAGCTAACTGTTGAAATGGACAACCGCACCTATGAAAAGGAAATTGAAATTGGTTCAAAAAGTACCAAATTATTGAAAGAAAGGGTATATTATGCCCCGGAAATCATTTCAGAGAAAAATATCCTGAAGGTACGTTACCTGAACCCGGTTAAAGAAAATGTTACCCTTTCTATTATTGACGGGTTCGAAGCGGTTTATACCGATAACCTCAGCAATGTAAGTTCGTTCAAGCGCAACTACAGGTTAAAAGACTTCAAACCAGGCACCTACACCGTAGAGCTTGTGTCAGGTGAGAAGAAATATTACCACCCCATAACAGTCTATTAAACAATTATGAGTCTGCCCAAACACCTGATTGATAATAGACAGGCACTCGAAAATAATTTGTAATTATTGAGGTTTAGTTTCATATATCAGGAATGCTACCGGCACGAAGCCGGTAGTTTTTTTAATATTGAGCAATCTATTCTGAAAACAATATAAACAGCCAATAAACCTTATTTCGGCAAATAAATAACCACTTCCACTTTACGGTACTTTTCAAGTTCCTGTTCGCTAAGGTCTTTCCAGTTGATGCCTTTCTGTAAAGCTTGTGTTGCACCGTATGAAAATGTCCTTATCCTGTTTTCGCCAATACCATTGCTCGCAAGGAAATCTTTTACTGCCAGGGCGCGGCTCTTAGATAAACGTTCATTATGCGCGGCATCCCCTACCGGATCTGAATATCCCTTAATGGTTACATAAAGCCTGCTGTCGCTTCTCAAAACATTTATTACCTTATCAGAAAGGATATTTTTCGCATCTGTCCGTATGGAGTAATCATTGAAATTAAAATTCACCACAACCATATCGTAAACCGGATCGGTTATGATGGTCTTACGTATTTCAACCAAATCTTTATTTACAGAGGTTGTATCAATTTTTACGGCAATGGTTGACGGGTCGAAATTCTCCTTAACATATGAAAGGTCAGTTTGAATTTTGATTTTTTCATTTTGTTCAATTTTTAGATTAACCTGCATTTTCTGCACATGGGTGATGAAATATTTCCTTCCGTCAACCGACAGGGTAGTAAGGACATTGCCGGAACCCGCGCTTTGCGAAGCGAATTGTTTTGCGGGCACCAGGTTAAATACAATATCCCTTTCCGACAAAACATCAAGTTCTTTCGACAGTACCGATATGTCTATCAGCTCTTCTTCAGCACCTGCCTGCCCATTTGCAAGCCGGGAAAGTGCCTGATTATATTCTTTTTCCGGTTCTGCGCCGGCACCCAGGTTGTATTTTACACCTTTGGTCAACGGAATGTCAATACCGATATCACCGGTTCCTGAATATGAATCAACAAAAGAGAGAACATAAGGCATACCCGGGATGATGGTAAGTTCGGCAGCCTGGATTTTTCTTACCGCTTCCTTCGACGATGATGTATTTACCAGAATCGGAAACCCTTCAGAAAGTTGCACCTGCGCTTCCTTGTATAACGGGCTATCATCTGTCTTTACAATTCCTGCTTTTTTGGGTGGGTAATTTTTGGCAAAATGAACAAGGTCAGTCTGAAGGGTAAAATAAGTTTCATTTTTTTGTGGAAGCACAAAATAAAACGACCTACCTGAAACATCCACGGTTTTATTATTAATATAGAGCCCCGACACTGATTTTGTTTTGTTGTCGGTAAGCTGGTTTTCACTTTTAATGAAGTGAAATGTATAAATCTCTCCATTTTTAAGTTGCAATTCTTTTACAACCAAGGTCAGATCAATAATCCCTGTTGAATTTTCGTAGTTACCTGCAATATCTTTAAACGAATTATAATATTCGCTGCCTATCGGATCATCACCCACGTTAATAATATAACTAATCCCAGCCTGAAGTTTAACAGAGGATTTATTCAACGGAGCAGGATATAAAAACTCCTTCCTTTTCTGTTCAGGGGTGAGCCGGGTATTATATACCACATTGCTAACCAGCGGGTTTTCATGTTGAATAACCAGTTCATAATCTTCCTGGGGCAGAAAAGCAAGTTGAAAACCTGACTTTTCGGGTATGATATTGTGTTCTTCGCCGTCATCAAGGCACAGGTTGATAGTGCCATCTTCCAGTCCGGCCTGTTTTTTAAACTGAAATGCAGCATATTTAACCTTAATATTCAGCAGATGTAACCTGTAGATATCCTCCTTTCCAAACCCGCCCGGCCTGTTTGAGCTAAAATAACCTGTTAAGCCATCGGGTGAAAAAGCAAGGGCAAAATCATCGTACGTGGTGTTAACTTTATTGCCAAGGTTTACAGGTGAACCATTCTTCTGTTTCAGGTTTACTGAAAAGATGTCCATCCCTCCCATGCTGTTATGTCCTGAAGAAGTAAAATAGAGCATGGAATCATTCAGAACAAAAGGGTATAATTCGTCTTTACCTGAATTTACCTGCGGGCCAAGGTTTACCGGGTTACTCCATTTTCCACCTGATAAATCGCTTGAGTAGATATCTGATCCTCCAAGTCCTCCCTGTGCATTTGAGACAAAATAAACCCTTGTTCCGGCGCTGTTAAAGGTAACATGGCCGATATTGGTGAATCCGCCGGGTAAAAATTCAATAGTTTTCAAAGCATCGTTGGCGCTTACCGGAATGTTGGCCGAATAGGTTTTTAAGCCGGTATTGGTTGATGCAAATCTTGTAAAATAAAACTTATCGGACTCAGAGGAACAGTAACCGGGTACTTCATTCATACCGGAGTTAATGCTGCGGTTAAAAATGTTCAGCCTGCCCAACTGGCCGCTGTTAAGGTAATTTGCTACATAAAGATTGTAATCGGACCCGGGCCCTCCGGCCAGATTTTTTCTTGTGGATGCAAACAATACACGATCATTGCAGATTACCGGACAGATTTCAGATTCGGATGTATTGAACACACTTTCGTTTTCAACAATAACCAGGGTTGAATCATAATACATTTTAGCCCTTATATCTGTACCGCTTTGATAGTCGAATATTTCACTCCTGACTAATTTATTGTAATCATCCATCCACTCCTCAAAACCTTTTATGTCTTTGTTTTTCAACAGTAAAAGGGCATATTTCAACCGATGTTCATCAGAAATATCAAGTTTTGTCTCGAAAATAATTTTATAACATTCCGCTGACTGGTCGTAAAGGGCCAGATGGGTGAAAGCCTCTGCTTTTTTTAATACAGAATAATAGTTGCCGGCATCTTGTTTATAGGCCATATTGTAATAAACAATTGCCCTTTTAAAATCTTTCTTATCGAAATAGTAATCTCCTTTCTCATCGTATATATTCCTTATGTCGTTAATGCTTTGTTTTGCCTGTGGATAGCAGATGACGTTCATGAACCCCAGCAGGATTGCGAATACTATTGCTCTCATTATCTTTAGTTTTAAGAATAAATATATTCAAATAATTCCATAATTGAAAGAACCCTCTTATAAAATATGCCCTTACAACAAACATTAGAATTTAAGTTAACGGTCGGAGCCTGAAAAAACCTGCCTTATACAGAAAGTATAAAGCTTTATCATTTGGAGTTGAATTATGTTACAATACCCAAAATATTTTGTTACCTGTTACCATTGTATACACTGAAATAAGGATTGAATGCAACACGGATATTTTGTTATAATTCTGAAATACAATATATTACATTTGTGGCATGAGTTTTGCATTTCATCAGGTAAGTAAATGTTCCTTCTAAAACTTAAAAAAATGAAAAAGTCAATCATCACTTCGATCCTCGCGCTTCTGATAGCAGGAGCTGGTGAAATGAGGGCACAGGAATGGCCGGACGAGTATCTTGGCCTGCCTGGGGATAATCTGAACCTGTATGCAGTAATGGAATTATTCCGTGAATCGGAAACACTCGAAGGTTTTGAAAGAAGCCTTAATGATGAAAAAAATATGATAAACAATCTTGACCTCAATGGTGATAATATGGTAGACTATATCGCTGTTACCGATTATAAAGAGGGTAATGTACATACCATTGTATTACGCGCAATGCTTTCGCGCAATGAGAGCCAGGACGTGGCAGTTTTTACAGTTGAACAGTTTCGCAATGGTGAAGTACAGATACAACTTATCGGGGATGAAGCATTGTACGGTAAAAACTATATTGTTGAACCCAATTACGCCGAAACACCGAACCCTGGGTACAAAGACAAGGCTGTTGTAAGCAGGAATATTACAGTGGTTACAACAACCTACCACGATATTGCCTTATGGCCCGTGGTAAGGTTCATCTATCACCCTTCATACTTAGTCTGGAGGTCATCGTGGTACTGGGGTTATTACCCGGTATACTGGAGACCCTGGCGTGCCTATTACTGGCACTATTATTACGGCTATCATTACAACTGGCATAACCATTATTATGCCCATTACCGCCATTGTCACCATTATCGTTACCCGCATTACAATACTTATTACTATACGTCAATTCGCACCTATTCTCCGAGGGTTAATGTTAATATCAGCAGGGGTTATTACAAGTCAACATATTCACGCCCTGAGATGCGAAGGGAAGGTGAAGCAAGGTATGCAAGCGTTAATGCCAACCGTACAACCAGACCGCAGATGGGCACAGCTTCAGCCACAAGGACAAGAACTAATGAAGCAAGAACAGCACAGGCTTCCGGCAGGGCATCAGCAAATACCATAACCAACAGGAGGAGTGCCACTTCTGCTGCAAACCACAATGTAACAAGGTCTGCTGCTGCACCTCGTAATACCGCTGGGGGAAGAACGATTAATACCAGTGCGAGGAGACCTGTTGAAGCCACTTCGGCAACACGTGGTACCTACAACACCCGGAAGCCTGCAACAGCTGTAACCCAGCAAAGATCAAGAACAACTGAGGCTACGAGGGGCGCTTCAACTGCAGGCAGGTCGGCTGTTACAACTTCCCCTTCTGCCACAAGAAGAACATCAACCGTAAGACCGGTTTCTTCTGCCCCGTCAAAAACAACCGGGACCATTGTTTCAACCAGCCGATCGGTTACAGGAACAACACCTGCAGCTTCAAGAGGCAGTGCATCCGGAAACAGACAAGTGCATGCTACGTCTCCTTCGGGCAGGACCCAGGCAACCCAAAGCAGGTCGGTTTCAAGGCCTGTGGGAAATGTATCAAAAAGTACTTCTTCGCCGCGCAGTTCTTCGCATACGGTATCCCAAAGATCTTCCTCACGACCGGGTGCAACGAACCAAAGGTCAGCATCATCTTCACATTCTAGATCTTCTTCTGCCGCAACCGCTGCATCAAGACGAGGTAGTTCAAGGTAAGACCAAGACCAAAAGATAATTGACTTTTGCCATGATTTAGTTTAATTGTTGTACTGAAAAAGCTCTCTCCGAAAGGAGGGGGCTTTTTTGTTGTATCACTATTTATTGTCTGTCTTTAAAGTCCGCATACTTCGTTGCCCTCGTCCTCAAAAAGGTCATTCACGCATGGTAAACTCCCTTTTTTCGTACTTCATGCGCCTCGTCTGCGAACTTTAAAGTACAGCCTCACGACTTTATGGACAAACACTATATTCAGAACTCCTTACCTGTCGCAGTTTTAAATAGCGGAGATTTTAAATTTCATGGTTAAATTTGTTCCCGGGAAAACAGTTTCAGT
>JAFGPL010000292.1 GCA_016936215.1 Bacteroidales bacterium | reverse complement strand
CTGAAACAGCCGAAACTGAGACAGCCGAAACTGAAGAAACAACCGTTGAAGATAACCCGGTTGCCGAATCAGCAGCAAAAGAAGAAGCTGTTGCTTCAACAGAAGAAAATCAGGAATCCGAAGAACCTCAAAAAAGTACTGAAGAAAATTAATTTTTCTTAACTTAGTGCTTTACTTGAGTTTCTTAAATGTTCAACAAAGAAGATTATTTTCTCTTAGGAACCCTCTCGAAAACACATGGTGTTGCAGGGGAACTTCTTTTAAAATCAGGGAATCTTGATTATCAGGACATTAATAAAATGGAATCTGTATTCATCGAATTTGACGGGATACTGATTCCATTTTTTATTGAACACATTAACCCGAAAGGGGCCATTGCCGCTGCCATAAAATTTGAAGGTATTGACAGTGAAGACCAGGCTTCTGAATTCATCAACTGCAATGTCTACAGCACTGATTTTCTTGAAAACGAAGGCGAAGACCTGCTCGCGATGGCCATATCGCTTAAGGGTTTCCAGGTAATTGACCAAAAACTCGGCAACCTCGGGATCATCACGGAATTTCTAAATGTAGCTAATAACCCGCTGTTCAGGATATTAAAAAGCAAACGCGAAATTCTGCTCCCTGTAAACGAAGAGTTTGTATTAGATATTGATGAAGACCGCAAAATAATTACCGTACAAACCCCCGAAGGGCTTATTGACCTTTATTCGGAAAAGTAACCAACCAGTTTAAAATACTGTATTACCCTAATTTGCCATCTGATTTTCCTCACTTTCTTTACTTAATATATTCCTGCACTTTGCAGCATCCTGAATATTATTTCGTCTGTAATGTTATAATATCGTTACCATCTATAATAATTAAAACCAATAACAGATGAAAAACAATCAATCAGACAAATTATTAAAACCTGCATTCATTATAGTGTTAATACTTAGTCTTCAGGCTTTTATACCAGTTATGAATGTCATGGCCCAGGAAACCAGGAACCCTGGTAGTTTTAATTCAATAAACCTTGCCCTTGCAGCCGATGTAGAATTGGTAAAAAGCAACGAATTTAAAATTGTACTCTATGCAGATGAAAATGACCTTGAAAAAATTGAAACCAAAGTAAACAATAATTCGCTGGATATCAAAAAGAAGAATTGGGCTGATCATATTGGCAACAAGGTAAAAATGAAGATATTTTTGCCCGATCTTAAGGCTTTAACTGTCTCTGGTTCTGGTAAGATATTCTCTTCCAACAGAATTGAAAATAAAGAACTTAATCTTAGTGTAACAGGCAGCGGATTTATAAACCTTGAAAAAAATAGTGCAAAGAGCATCAGGGCAACAATTACAGGATCGGGAAACATCAAAATGGGAAGTGATGAAAATGCTGATAACCTGAAACTTGTTATTACCGGCTCCGGTTCATGTGAATCAACAGCAATGAAAATCGGCTCTGTGGATGTATCTATAACCGGGTCAGGTTCTGCCAGGGTCAATGTTACAGATGAGCTAAATACCCATATTACAGGCAGCGGAAGTGTTTATTATGCAGGAAACCCGCTGGTAAATGCAACGTCAACCGGTTCGGGCAAGACGAAACATTTATAATTTAGCGTATAAGTATACGGAGTTATTTCAGGGAAGCCGGATAAAAATTTTACTCACGGATTATTTTTATTTCCCCGTTTATCCCCAGTTTGATGATACCGGAAGGCTGGGAACGTGAAAGGTCGTCCTGCCTCCAATGCACCACATAATCAACACCCGAAATGATTTCAGGGTGTATTTCATCAAAAATCGCGGGTGCCGTTTCACCGCTGAAATTGGCCGAAGTAGAGACCAATGGTTTATTGAAACGGCGGATAAGTTCCATACAAAATGCATCTTTTACAATTCTTATCCCTACCGAACCATCTTCGGCAAGCAAATTTTCTGCAAGATTTTTTGCTGAAGGATAAATAATGGTCAATGGTTTATCTGCAACTTCAACCAGTTGCCAGGCAATTTCGGGCACCTGACTGACATACTGCTGAAGCCTTCCAGGATGGTCAATAAGGATGAGCATGGCCAATGCATCATGGCGTTGTTTGAGGTTGTATATACATTTCACGGCCCCTGCATGGGTGGCATCGCACCCTATGCCCCATACCGTATCTGTGGGATATAGGATCGTCCCTCCTGTTTTCAATACCTTTATTGCATTTTCAATGTCTGTTTTCATCTGCAAGAAGTCTTTGATATACCTCCATCATATTCAGGGCTGTTTTTTCAGGCGTAAAATTACCGGCATGTTCAAGGCCTGCTTTTTTCATGTTTTGCCGGAGACCATCACTGTTCAAAACTTCTTTGAGCGTATCTGCCAAACCTGTTGCGCTATGAGGAGATACATACTTTGAACCGGCGCCTCCTGCCTCTTCAAAACAACCACCCATCGTGGTAATTACTGGTGTGCCTGATGCCAGTGCCTCGATAATAGGTATTCCGAACCCCTCGAACAGCGACGGATAAACAAAAACTGCAGCCATCCGGTAGATAGCAGGCAGGTCTTCGTTATTGATCGTATCGTAAAACAGGATATTTTTTATCTTGTTTCGGCTTATAAACTCATCAACTTTTCTGAAATAGCTTGTTTTTCTTCCGATAACTACCAGCGGAGCTTCAATACGCGCGGTGTGCATTGCTTCAAGCAGAACAAGCAGATTTTTTCTTTCTTCAATGGTCCCCACATATAGCACATATTCATGAGGTAACCCATATTTTTGTCTGATAAGGTTTTGAACACTTTCACCGGCATTTTCGAAAAATGCCGGATTACAGCCCTGGTAAACCACCTCAATTTTCTCTTTTTCGATTTTGAAAAAGTGTTCAATATCTTTGGCAGTTTGCCGGCTTACAGCAACAATGCGGTCTGCTTTTCTGCATGCATGTTCAAATTTTTTTCTGTAAATAACCCTGTCGGCCCACTTATACAAATTGGGATACCGTAAAAAAATAAGATCGTGAACGGTAACAACAGTTTTTACTGATTTGAGATTAACAAAAGGTAATTCATGGCTCAGACCGTGAAATATATCGAGTTTGTCTTCTAAAATCATGTCTGCCATGGAAAAAGTCCTCCAGTAAGCAGGAAACCACTTATGCAATGTTTTCCCAGGTTTGCGGATAATATAACTATGCGCAGCCGTATTAAATATACCCTGGTTTGTTTTAGCTGAATAGAGAAAATACCGGTTTTCCGGATAATTATCCTTCAATGCGCGCAAAAGGTTCCTGCTGTAATTACCCAACCCGCTTTGGTTGTTAAACGCCCGTTTTGCATCAAAGCCAATTCGCATGGGCATGGTTATAGATCGAGTTTTTTCAGTCTGTTCATTGCTTCGATAACGTTTTTGCGCGGTGCAAATGCAGAAAACCTGAAATAACCTTCGCCGGAAGGGCCAAAACCCGATCCCGGTGTTCCTACCACGTGTGCTTCTTTCAGCAGCTTGTCAAACAAATCCCACGACTTTATCTTTTTCGGCGGTGAGGTCCAGACATAGGGCGCATTCTTACCGCCGAAAACCTTAAATCCCTTTTCATAAAGATTTTCACACATAATGCGTGCATTTTCCATGTAATAATCAATTACTTCCTGTACCTCTTTTTTACCCTGTTTGGTATATATGGCAGCAGCAGCCTTCTGCACCGGGTAAGACACCCCGTTAAATTTGGTGGTGTGCCTGCGGTACCAAAGCGCATGCAGCGGTTTGGGCTCGCCTTTATGTGTAAAAGCCATAACTTCTTTCGGAATAACGGTAAATGCACAACGCGTGCCGGTAAATCCGGCCTTTTTTGAAAAACTCCTGAACTCAATGGCAACCTTTTGTGCCCCTTCAATTTCGTAAATCGAATGCGGGATATGGTCTTCCGTTATATATGCCTCGTAAGCAGCATCGTAAAGAATGATAGATTTGTTGTCCAGTGCATAGTCCACCCATTTTTTTAATTCCTGTTTTGTCGCGGTGGCGCCGGTAGGATTATTAGGGTAACAGAGAAAAATAATATCCGGCCTTTCCTTTGGAATATCAGGCACAAAATGGTTCTCCTCCGTACATGGAAGATAAATAATACCGTTAAAATATCCGTTGGAAGCCACATTTCCTGTCTTCCCAGACATTACTGTAGTATCGGCATATACAGGATATACCGGGTCGGTAATGGCGATTTTACTTTCTGCACTGAATATTTCCTGGATATTGCCCGTATCGCACTTTGAACCATCGGAAACAAAAATATCTTCGGGACCAATATCTACCCCTCTTGACTGGTAATCGTTCTCTGCAATGGCATTGCGCAAGAACTCATAACCCTGCTCGGGGCCGTATCCTTTAAAAGTTTCAGGTTTTGACATTTCGTCAACACCTTCGTGAAATGCATTAATTACAGATGGAACCAGCGGCATGGTAACATCACCAATGCCCATGCGGATGATCTCTGCCCCCGGATTGGCTTTTTGGAATTCATTTACTCTCCTGCCTATTTCTGGAAATAAATACCCTGCTTGTAATTTTAAATAATTTTCATTTATCTTCGCCATGTTTTTTCGATTTTTTACGGCGCAAATATACTTAACAATATTTAAATAGGGGAATTATGAATTATGTTTATTCCGCGGTAAGTTCAGACTTAAACTTCTTCGGAAATACCAATCCTGTAGACCTTGCTGAAAAATACGGTACACCTTTGTATGTTTATAATGAGAATATACTCAGGGATAAGTGCAGGGAACTTAAAAACCTGGTGGATTATAAAAACTTTTTTGTGAATTTTTCACCAAAAGCCAACAGCAACCTGGAACTTTTGAAAATTGTAAGGGAAGAAGGTCTATGGGCTGATGCCATGTCACCCGGTGAAATTTTTGTGAATCTGAAAGCCGGTTTTCAACCCGGTCATATTTTCTACATCAGTAACAATGTGAGTGATGAAGAGTTTAAATACGCCATTTCAGCGGGAGTAAAGATCAGCGTTGACTCAGTTTCGCAGCTCGAGAGGTTCGGACGGCTGAACCCCGGCGGGAAGGTTGCCATAAGGCTAAATCCCGGTGTTGGCGCAGGCCATCATAAAAAAGTGGTAACCGGCGGAAAAAAAACCAAATTCGGCATCGAAATCAAGTATCTTGATGAAGTGAAAACCCTTCTAAAAAAATACAACCTTAAGCTTTCCGGAATCAATCAGCATATAGGTTCGTTGTTTATGGACGGTGACTCTTACATCGAGAGCGTAGATTCAATTCTCACTGTTGCCAAACAGTTCGATGAACTGGAGTTTATTGATCTTGGCGGAGGATTTGGCATCCCATATCATAAACAGGAAAACGAACCACGGCTTGACCTGAAATCCCTCGGGTCTAAACTCACCAAAATACTAAATACCTGGATCAAAGATTATGGTAAAGAGATCATTGTAAAAATTGAACCGGGAAGGTATATTGTTGCTGAGTCTTCCATTCTGCTTGGCACCGTAAATGCGGTAAAGATGAACTACGACCTCAAATACATTGGCACCGACCTGGGGTTCAACGTTCTGGTAAGGCCTGTGATGTATGATTCACACCACGATGTTGAAATTTATCGCAAATCTGACAAGCCATCCACCAAAAGCGAACAGGTGCGTATTGTAGGCAATATTTGTGAAACCGGTGATATTATTGCAAAAGACAGGCTGCTTCCTGATATTTTTGAGGAAGACATTATCGGTGTGCTTGACTCAGGGGCCTATGGTTATGCAATGAGTTCGAATTACAACAACCGCCTGCGGCCTGCCGAAGTGCTTATTGATTCAAATGGGGACCACCGGCTGATAAGAAGAAGGGATACGCTTGAAGACCTTCTCAGAAACTATGAATATTAAAATGAAAGACCGGTTAAGATGAAAAACAATTCATTTATAAAATCACACGGACTGGGAAATGAATATATCATTCTTGACAGCGAAAACATCACATTCGCTTTGGGCACAAATGCCATCAAACGCATCTGTAATATCCATTTTGGCTTAGGATCGGACGGAATTTTACTCAAAGTTCCTTCAAATAAAGCCGACTTTGGATTAAGAATCTTTAACCCCGATGGTTCGGAAGCCGAGAAAAGCGGCAATGGCCTGCGCATTTTCTGCAAATTCTTGTTCGATTATCATTTTGCCTCCTCAAAAGAGTTCACCGTAGAAACCAAAGGCGGAATTGTTCGAGCAAAAGTAATCGAAACAGAAAACGATAAGGCAAGCCTTATTTCAGTTGACATGGGCAAAGCAATATTCTCAAGCCGCGATATCCCTGTAAATTCAGACAAGCCGGAATTTATCGCCGAGAAGATAACCGCCGGTGACAGGGAATTTGAAGTCAACTGCGTTTCTGTAGGAAATCCGCATTGTGTTGTTATTAAAGAACAACTTGATGTTGCCGAAATAAAAAAATACGGGCCATTGCTCGAAAACCACCCGATGTTCCCTAACCGCATCAATGTTCAGTTTGCAAAACCGGTAAACCGGAACACTGTAAAGGTAATTATCTGGGAGCGTGGCGCCGGCTATACCCTTGCATCGGGCAGCTCGTCATGTGCAGTTGCCTGTGCCCTATACAAAAGGGGCTTTATTGATGCCAATCCTTCTATTGTAATGAAAGGCGGTACCCTTAAAATAGAGATAGACGATGAATGGCAGATAAGAATGACCGGGGAGATAAAAGAAACCGCATCAGGAGTTTTATCCGACGAATTATTAAAAGTTCTTGATATACCAATGATTGAAGAATAACCATAGATTTGAAAATCACATAAAAATGCTGTCATGAAGAAAATTACATTATTAACTATAGTTTTTGTGCTGGCCATGGCCACAATAAATGCGCAGGAGTGTCTTTTTTTCTATCCGAAAACAAAGGGAGCCGTTCTGGAATATAAGAATTACGACAAGAAAAATGCCCTTACAGGCATGTCACGTCACAAAGTCACCGAAATCAGTCAAGACGGAGGATCGGTTACCGCTGTTATCGAAGTGGAAGCATTCGACAAAAAAGAAAAACCGGTGGGAAAAAATGAGTTGACAGTGAAATGTCAGGACGGTATTTACTATGTTGACATGAAAAACTATGTAAGCCCTGAAACCCTTGCCGCTTATAAAGATATGGATGTAAAGGTTGAAACCGATAACCTGCAGATACCGGCCAGCCTGAAACCCGGAGATGTTTTAA
This sequence comes from Bacteroidales bacterium, assembly GCA_016936215.1. Lineage (GTDB taxonomy): Bacteria > Bacteroidota > Bacteroidia > Bacteroidales > UBA10428 > JAFGPL01. The sequence continues at coordinate 13,430 of JAFGPL010000292.1, read as the reverse complement.
AAGACGGGTCTATTACCATAACCATTTCAAATGCAGGCATGAAACTGATGACACTCAAGACCACAATTACAAACCGTAAAGTAGAATCGAAAGAACAGGTTACAACAGAAGCGGGCACCTTCGATTGTTATAAGATATCCAGCCTTGTAACTTCAAAATCTATTATGACCGTTAAAATCAATACCATTGAATGGTACTCAAAAGACAACGGTATGATTAAATCGGAAAGTTATTCTGACAATAAACTTGCAGGAAGTACGGTGCTTACTGCTATTAAATAGTGTCTGTCTTTAAAGTCCGCATACTTCGTTGCGCTCGTCCTCAAAAAGGTCATTTACGCATGATAAACTCCCTTTTTTCGGACTTCACGCGCCTCGTCTGCGAACTTTAAAGAACAACCACACGACTTTATGATTTCACCGGCAGCCTGAACGAAAACTCGCTGCCCTTTCCGAATGTGCTTTTAACTGCAATACTGCCTTTGTTTTTTTCTACAAACTCCCTGCATAAGATCAAGCCGAGGCCGGTGCCCTCTTCTTCTTCGGTACCGGGGGTGCTGAAGTTAACATCTATCCTGAAAAGTTTTTCGATATTTTCCTCTTTGATACCCACACCTGTATCCGACACTATAATTTCGGTTAACCCATCCTGTAAAACCGAAGATACTTTTACGGTCCCACCCCGTGGTGTATATTTAAGCGCATTGCTTAATAAGTTCCTGATCACCGTTTTGACCATGTTCTCATCTGCAAAGGCAAACGAAGATGATTTTACTTCATTAACGAGGTGAATCCCTTTATTTTCGGCAACCCCGGCAAGAAGTTCAACATTTTCGTCCACAATACGCGAAATATCTATCTGCTCAGGGTTAATCTGAAGCCTTCCTGTTTGTGCGCGAGACCATTCCAAAAGGTTTTCGAGCAGTGAAAATGCATTTTTCGAGGTATTGTAAATAATTTGTACGAAATCTTTTATCTGCTTACGGTCATAATTATCAAGATGGCTGAGCATAAGTTCTGAGAATCCCATTACCGAATTGAATGGATTCTTCAGGTCGTGGGCGATGATCGAAAAAAACTTGTCTTTGGTTTTATTCAGTTCCTGAAGTTCCCTGGTCCTCTGCTCTACTTTTGCTTCTAATGTTGCATTCAATTCCCTGAGCTCGGTATTTTGCTTCAGGATGATTTTTTCCTGGTCGTAACTTCTTAAAGCTTCCCTGATGGTAAGAATAAGGTCGTTTTTATCCCAGGGTTTGGAAATATACCGGTAAAGGTTAGCTTTGTTTACCGCATTGCTGACACCTTCAAGGCTTGCCTGGCCCGTAAGGAGAATATTCCTGGTATCGGGCTTTTGCCTGTGTATTTTTTCAAGAATTTCGTCACCCTTCATACCCGGCATAATGAAGTCAGCTATAACAACGGGGATCCCGATATCTTTATTCACGTATTCTTCAAAAATTTCAAGGGCCTCATCTCCTTTTTCAGCCACCTCTATGGTATATTCGCTACCGAATTCAATTTGTAGCTGTTCGGTAAGTGCATCAAGTACAATAGCCTCATCATCAATACAAAGAATGGCCTGTTTATTCATTTTTCTCCAATCCTGTTTTAATCACATTAAACAATTCTTCACTGTTCCAGGGTTTGTGGATCACGGCAAATAAGCCGGCTTCGCTTTCCGCACGCCTGATAGCATCCTGGGTAGCCTGCCCGGTAAGCAATACTTTAACGATACCGGGAAATTTTTGGTGCACTTTTATTAAAAATTCATCGCCTTTTATTCCCGGCATTAACCAATCGGATACAATAATAAGAATTTTTACGCCATCTGATGCCAATTCTTCAATAATTTCTAATCCCTCTTCGGCATTTTCAGCCGTTTCATAAAGAAAACTTCCGCCAAAATAGTTTTGAAGCTGCTCACGCAGACTGTCAAGAATAATGGCCTCATCATCAACACAAAGTATAGCATTTTTAGACATAGCGTTTTAGTTAACCGGTAATTTTATTGTAAATTCTGTGCCTTGTCCCAGCTCGCTGGTAAAGGTAATCATACCATTGTGTTTTTCAACTATTCTTTTCACTATATCCAAACCCAATCCACTGCCTTCACCCTGCTTTTTTGTCGTAAAAAACGGATCGAATATTTTATCGCGTATATCAGGCTCTATACCGCAACCATTATCAGCTATGCTTATGGTGATATAGTCATTTTCATTTCGTACTGTGATGATAAGCACCCCTTTCTGGTTCATGGCATGAATTGAATTATGGATAAGGTTTGTCCAAACCTGGTTGAGATCATCGGGATAAGCATTGATTACCGGCAGGTCATCAAATTTTCTTATGACTTCAATACCTTGTTTCAACTGGTTATGATATAATGTGAGAACGGTTTCCAGACCATCAATGATATCTGTCGGGATTTTTTCTTCTATCAGGTCACGATGCGCATACTTCTTTAAAGCAAAAACAGTTTTAGCTGCCTTATCAGAAGCAAGCGAGATGGTATTGGAGTTTTTAAGAATGGAAATAAAATTGCGTGCCGATTGCATAACTTCTTCACTGCCATTATTTTTTAATAGTGGCAACAATTCATCTATATTCTGGCAAATATCAAGGTATATCATTAAATCGGCAATGGTTGCTGCAGATTGTATTCCCTCAGCCTCCAGCCTGATTTCGGTCTCTTTCCTTATCTTTCTTTTTTCACGGGTTGTAAGTCCTTCACCCTGGCCTGATGAATACTCCAATATTTTATTGAAAAGTTGCAGTGATGCGGTCGTTTGCTTTTCCAGAAACACCGGCAGTCCTTCGAGCGCCTTTTTAAGTGAGTCCTGTAAATTCCCGATTGAAGCTTTAATAGCGCCAAGCGGGGTATTTATTTCATGGGCCACTCCTGCTATGAGTTGCCCAAGTGCTGCCATTTTTTCTGAATGAACGAGTTGCTCCTGCGTCTGGGTGAGGTTATCTACCAGTGCTTCGAGGTTTTCTTTCTGGTTAACCAACTCCTCATTAAAGTACCTGATTTCTTCCTCTACCCTTTTACGGTCGGTAATATCACGGGCAATGGCAATACCTATCTCACGGCTTTTTAGTTTAAAATTGTGGCTCACAATCTCAACATTGATCATTTCACCATCTTTGGTAGTCCATATCTGCTCGTATTTTTTATTTCCTGTAAAATCATCAGTAGGCGGTTCATCTTCCCATATTTCAACATCGGCAAGATCGTTGAGCGTCATACCCAGCAATTCGTCTTTTGTATATCCCAAACGGCTGACAGTATAATCGTTGACCTCGATAAACCTTCCCGGAAGCGAATTATTGCCCACACTATAAAAAAATACAAAATCAGAAGCCTTGTTGAAAAGCAGTTTGTATTTCTCCTCCTTTTCTTTGATAATATCCTCTGCCCTGATGCCCTTGGTAATATCACGCGCAATTCCTTCAACGGCAATAAATTCATCATTTTCATTAAACACCGGGAATTCGGTGATTTCTAGAACATGCGGTGTTCCTTCCTTGTCTGAAAGTTCAACAAGGTATTTCGGTTGTTTTATTCCTTTCAATGATCCCTGTATGTGCTCCCTTGCTGCAATGTTCAATTCATTTTCGGTGAAAATATCATTTTTTATATTCCGGAATTCGTTAACACTGTAGCCCAGAATTGTCTTGACAGACGGTGATGCAAACAACATTTCACCAGATGGTGACTGGGAAAAAAAGATATATTCATCTTTCAGGTTATCAATAAGTTGCTCGTAACGTTTACGACTTTCAAGCAATGCCTCATAAGCCGACTTTAATTCAAGGTTTTGTCTTTCGGTTTCTTTTTGTTTTTCCTGAAGCTTTACGTGTTGATTTTCAATCTCTGAAATCCTTGATTGAAGACGCGCTTCAAGTTCTTTCATCCGTATTTCAATTTTCCTGAGACCTTTGGTAATATCGTTCTCCGGAAGATACTGGGTTTCTTCCCCGGTAAATGCCGGTTGAACTTTGCCAGCCAGATAATCAATAAAACTTGATACAGCGGCTGCATTTCTTTTGTTTCTTATATAATTGATGACGACATATACCATTAGCACCGTAAGAAAAAATACTAACAAAACGATCAGCACACTAATGTTACTTTCATTGCCTGCACCTTTAGAAAAATTACATCCCTGAAAAGCAAAAAATGAAATGAAAATGGCGAAAAAAAGCTTTTTCTTTAAAACCACCGGTGTATTATTGATCAAAGGTATTTTCATTTCAGAGCATGAACATGTTGAAGGATTTTAAAGATAATAATATTTGTTTAATTAATATGTAAAAGACGAAATTCTTAAACCTTCACTGTGATTTCACGTATATGTTACATTTTTAAGCACCTTATAACATCCCTTTTCTATTTTTACTGAAAATATTTTTTTCAGATTGCATTTTTTTTTATAATTTAATTAATCAATTGATAATTATTCACTAATAGATTTCAACCCTGCTTATAAAAATGATACATAATATCCGTCGCTTTCCCTTACTGTTAGCTATAACAGGATTGTCCATCAACTTCCAGTCGAATGCTTCATCATTGCTTTTTTCCCAAAGATCAGCAGCACATATCCCACCGGCAGACTCATTAACGATTGTAATAAAAGGGGTAATCGTAAATAATTTCAGGGAAACTGTAGACAGTGTTAAAATTTCCTGTTTTTACAGTAATGGGTTCCACACTGTTTATTCAGATAAAAACGGAAGTTTTACACTTCAACTTCCTGCATCACCGGCAGAAACCGATTCAGTAAAACTCACCCTTCACAGGTACGATTATCACCTATATGATACAATTGTTGCCCTGAAAGGCCCCTTCCCTTTAATATTAGCGGAAATTGTAATATTCCCGAAATACAAAATACTGCTGAAAGGCAGGGTTTTTGCCGGCAGCATTCCTGTTGAGGATGTTGATGTTACCATAAGGCACCGCAACAGTATCATGACCTTAAAAACCCTGGGATGTTATTATGATCATGAGGATTTTTGGAACTGCCTCTACAACGGAATGTTTAAAACCGATATTGTAACTGAAGACCCGAACGACAGTATAGAAATCTCTTTTTCCAAAGAAGGGTTCAGGTCTCAGGTTCACCAGTTGAAATTTTCTGAGTATACAGGGGACATAATGAAGTATAAGTTAAGGTACGCCGATACGGTTCCGGGATTACCCGGCAATAACCTCGCATTGAAAATTTCAAATCCCCTGGACAAAGACTGGTTCGTCGGGCTGTCTTATTATGCCTGGCTTAAAAGTCCGCTATTCAACCGCTTCAGACCTGGCCTCGAATTTTCTTTAATGACGATAAACCGCACATCAACCATTACCACGCTGCCCGGTGCACCAGATGCTGAATTTGACACCGTATACACGAGATACTTTGCCGGGCCCTCATTTCTCTTTTTTGTAACAAAACCCTATGTGCGAAAGTTTTCAACTTACCTCGGTACAACGTTTAGTCTTGAATTAACACGCGGGGATTTCGTCCTGCAGCCTTTTATAGGTACAAGATTTTTCATTGATATGAGGAAATCATTGAGTATTGACCTGCGCTATATGGGATATTCGGTTGATGTTGTTGAGTATACATTCATATACAATGGAAACGCCCTGCATTCCAATAAAGAAATAGATTTTAAAAAGCTCTTGCTGAATATTGGATTGCAGATTAACTTCTGATGATGAAACGAACATTTTTAAACAATTTATTATCAAATGGTTAAAAATTTAAAAGGATGGAAAGCAAAAGATTTCATATATTAAGACACACAGCATTGATAATCATGCTCGCTTTCCTTTTAATTACATGTGAGGATGACAACACGCTGATTCAAAACAATGAACTGATATTCAAACATGCTTCGGCCATTGATGTTCCTGTATATACCTATTTATCAGGACCCGATGAAATTATCGTACATGGGGATTCAGGACCTGTAGATACACTTACCCCAATGCCTGTTCTTCGATGGGATTCTGTTAATGTGCCATACATTGTTGCTGCCATATTCAGCCAACCAATCGAAATCGAAGGCGGGGTAATCAGCAATACCTCCGATATTGTCTGGATATGGCACTCGGGCCTTGAAACGGGTAAAGACGGATATGTAGAATTTACCGAAGGGAAACAAATGATAAACGGGGATATTCAAAATCTTACAGCACCTGCATCGCTCACCGGACCAGCTAATTATTACTGGGGGGTATGGGGTTGGAATTACCCGGGTACACGAATACTGTTTTCAAGCAGGCCGTTGGCCTTTTATATAAAATAATACCGAAAAACTGTTTTAACATTCGTTTTTTGTCGTTTGTCAATATAAAAGCATTGATCATCATATAATACTTGCCTTTATGCTCTAAACTGTTGTATTTTTGTCTGAGTTTTAAAATGTTATAGATTATATCCAAATGCACATGAAACCTAAAATAAAGAACATCTACAATATCAAGACAGAAAAGAAAAACAGGATTGTAGTAGAAGAAGTTAACCCTAACGAGTTGAAAGAAATCTGGGAGAAACTCACCGAAATTAATAATTCGTTTTAACTATTCAAACCGGTTCAGCTTACTGCACAAAACAATAAACTATTATGGTCTTTTCAGGGCATGATGGTTGAAACATGCCCTGTATCAGGAATTATTTCTTAACTGATTGTACTATTGGTCTTTATGATTTAATCATGGAAGCCTCAAAATTCGTCAGCTGAGAAATGCTGTTAGTGGAATAAAATGGACTTTGGCGCTGAATTGCCGTATATACAAATAGATTTCAAAATTTGGGCACCATGAAAACTTCAGCGAGTAACATCAACGAAAACACCCAGGCTCAAATTAAACCCCAAAAGAATACCGGAACTCTGGTTCAAAACATTCTTAAACACATCTGGTTATCGCAGACCATCATCATTATCTTTTTCCTGGCCACAAGTTATGTGAACGAAGAAAACGCTATGTATGACCTCAGAAATGAGTTTTATCATGCAGAAATGCACGAGGCAATTTTTTCATCACTTCAACTTTCAGGCACAATCCAGTCAGAATTAAAGGCTCCCGCCCTGGTTGACCGTTTATATTATGAAAACCGCTATAATGCCTTATGGACATTGAACCAATATCCCGGCAGTTCAGCCAAAGAATTGATGGAAATGCTTAAAAATGCCTCCTTTTATGGCCTTGATAAAAACCTGTACGGGTATGACCAATTAGTATTGCTGATGAATGGGATGCAAAACACCAGCCGTACCGATAGTCTTTTAAACTACCGCAAACAGTTTGAACTGATGCTTACCGATGCCTGTCTTCTATTTGCAGTACATCTTAACAATGGATTGATTTCAACTGACACGCTTGATCCGGAAAAACAGGCAGGAATATTTACAGACCATATCTATGCAGGGATAAGGCATAATGACCTGGCGACACGGCTTTTGTCCTTGCAACCCCAAAACCTGCAATATGCAAACCTGCAAAAAGCGCTTGAGAAATTCGTTAAGAATAATGAAATTAACGATTTAACAATAGAAATACCGGATGAAAAAACTGATTCAACCACGAGTATTAACAAAACAAAACAGGTATTGGTCCATCTTGGTTATATCACTGAACAGACAGCCGCAAACGACTCACTATTTAAAGTTGCTTTGATGGAATTTCAGAAACATCACGGTATTCATGCCGACGGTCGTTTAAACCGCGACACCCGCAAAGCCTTGTCAATGTCAACCAGGGAGCGGTTTCTGAGGGCAGCCCTGACACTCGACAAATTAAGAAAAGACAACGAATACGGAGACCATTATATTTATGTAAACATACCGTCATTTCAACTGAAATTATTCCGGGACAAGAAATTAAATAAAACATTTAACGTAGTTGTGGGCAGGCCATCAACACCTACCCCTGAACTAAGCAGCAGGGTTGAAACGATCGTAACAGCCCCCGAATGGAACGTACCCAAAACCATTACAATGAATGAACTTCTGCCCAGGGTAAAAAAAGATTCTACTTACCTCGTAAGGAATAACTTTAAACTGATTGACAAACAGCTTAACCCGGTAGATATTCATACCGTCTCCTGGAAAGATGTAGACACAGAGAATTTCAATTATTATTTTATTCAAAACTCCGGAAGTTCAAATGCACTTGGATTGGTGAAGTTTTCTTTCAGGAATCCTTACAGGGTGTACATTCACGACACCCCGTCGAAAAAATATTTCAATCACGACACACGGGCTTATTCGCATGGCTGTATCAGGCTGCAACATCCCGACCAGCTTGCATCGTACCTTGTAGATAATAATCTGCAATCCAATCAAAAACCTGACATTGCAAAATTAATTGAAAAAAGGATCAACCAGGATATCGCGCTTACCGAACCAATAGATATTCATATAAGGTACCTCACCTGTGAGGCAGATGATGAGTTGAACCTCTATTTTTACAAGGACATATACAACAAAGACAGTAAACTTATTCATTCGCTTTTCAACTGAAACAGCGAATCAAACAGAGAACCAGAGAGAGGTTGGGTCAACCAGAAATCCCGGGATTTTCCCGGGATTTTTTATTCTAAATATCAATAAGTTATGATTGTTATTATGTATCTGTTTTTCTTATTGATCTAAATCAATCAAACATATATCGTTAATCATTCAACAGCATAACGAAAATCAGGCCATATGGCATTCCAAATCAACTTTAAATACTGAACTTCAACACGTTAGTATCGTAATAATAAGTAAAGAATATTACGATGAGAACATCACTAACCATATTAATCTTCCTGATTACAGGAATTATTACAACAAATGCCCAACCAGTAAAGCACAGATATGGGTTCGAAGCAAACCAGTTCCTGGTTCAAAGTGGTTTTGGCAGCGGCACCGAGTTACAGGTCAATTTAACAGACAATAAAAGAAGGACCCTGTCACTGGGGCTTTATTTTGATTCAAAACTGCATAATATTGGTGGATTTTCTATTAGCACCCAAAGAATGCTGCGTAAATATCGCAGAAATTATATACCTGTTTTTGAACCATTTGTTTTTTATAATCTTATTTACCATAAAACACGAATAGACCAACAGATGGCTTCTGAAGACTATCTGATCGCCAAAGGCACTTATAAATCAATCGAACACCATACCGGTCTTGGTTTGAGGATTAACATTGCCACCGGATTCTATCTTAAAGGGGAAGCTGGCTTTGGTTTCTATCTAGGATCAATTATGAAACCTTCAAAACCTGACCCCATGCTAAACGAAAGTTTTGGCACACATGGTGCAGGCGCATTATTCAAAATAGGTATCGGAACCAGTTTTTAACAAATATCCATCAATTCACCCTTCTTATTACCAGGGTTATATCCTAACGAATATACTTTTTCACAGTCTCGACAATATGTTCTATCCTGTATGGCTTTGGTATGAATTCTTCAGCCCCCAGTTCTTTTGCCTGTTGAACAGATTCAGAACTGTCAAAGGCCGAAACCACAATAACAGGAACATGCTCTATATTCAACTCAGACCTCATTTTTAAAAAATCGAAACCGGAAACATTTGGCATCATCAGGTCAAGGAATATCAAATCAGGTGTGCTTTTTTTTATAACCTTTCTGGCTTCCACTACACTTAAGGCCAGTTTTGCCACATAACCTTCCTGCCTGAGTGTCCATTCAAGCAAGGTAAGCGTGGTGGTTGAATCATCAATAATAAGTATGGTTTTTTTCTTTGCCATGGTATATGAAAAGCTAAATAAAAATACAAAAAATTATATATCAGTTGGTGTTTATATGGTTTTTTTTAAATAGGATACATCCGGAGTTTTCTATACTTTTTATATCTTTAACAATACCTTAAACTCCGAAATTGGTGATATGGAAAACAGCAAATGCCTGATACCTGCTTATGGTTTGCTCACTGAACAACAAATTGCCCTGATAAACCAAAGCAGTAATATCATTCATCATAAACCCGGCGAAATCATATTCATGTCCGGCAGGCCTGTTTCGCACCTTATCTTTGTTCAGTCAGGATTAGTAAAACTTTTTAAACCATTAGAAGAAAAACATGAGGTGATACTTGACATGTTGACCCCCGGGAATTTTGTTGGTTTAACTGCCTTGTTTTACGAAGATCTTTACCCTTATAGTGCTAACGCGGTTGAAAGCAGCGAACTAGTTTTTATCAATGTTCAAGCAATAAGAAAGATCATGACCGAAAATGGCGCTTATTCTGTTAAAATAATGACTTTACTCTCTTCACGCGTGATGTATCTTATAGAGAAAATGATGGCAATTTCCCGAAAACAGGTTACAGGAAGACTGGCAGAACTACTGCTTCACCTCTCACGCAACATATATTGCAGCGACACCTTCACACTGCCGTTTTCAAGGCAGGAAATTGCCGATATGGTGCAAACTACCAAAGAAACCATCAGCCGTACCCTCACAGAATTTAAAAATGACAAGATCATCGAACTCGAAGACAGAAAAGTAACCCTTAAAAGTATTGAGTTGCTCGATATATTAAATAAAATCGGATAATTCTTTGCAGCCTGCCAGTCTTTTTGGCGACAAATCATGTAGTCAGAAAACTTTTTCTTACCTTGCCTGACTAAATGTACAGGCACTAAAATATACTGAATAAAAACTCTTTTACTTTGAAAAATGCTTTTAGAAGACCTTGGATATTTAGCAATTCCAGAAAAACTAAGGACTAACCCGGGCACAGAAAACTTAGAAACCGGCAGGGTGGTCGCAGAACATAAAGAGCGATATATTGTATTATCCACCAATGGCGAATTTGAAGCCGAGATTACGGGTAACATGCGTTTCACCGCCAGGAGCCGCGAGGACTTTCCGGCTGTTGGAGACTGGGTTGGCCTGATGACTTATGATGCAGGTTTTGCCATTATTCATAAAATCCTTCCCAGGTACTCGTTGATCAAAAGGCAGGCGGTGGACCAATCAGGAGAAATACAAATCATCGCGGCAAACATTGATGTTGCCTTTATCATCCAGGCTGTTGACAGGGATTTTAATATCAACCGGCTTGAACGATATCTTACCATCTGTCATTCGGCAAAAGTAAATCCTGTTATTATTCTCAGTAAAACCGATTTGATTGATGCCCGTCAACTGAACGAAATAACCGAAGGGATAAGACCCAGGATAGAAAATGTACCTGTGATAGCTGTCAGCAATGAAACAAAAAACGGGTACAGTGATTTGAACAAAATGATTGAGAAAGGAAAAACCTATTGCATGCTTGGTTCTTCGGGAGTCGGTAAATCAACCCTGCTCAACAATCTTGCGGGCAGTGAGCGTATGAAAACAGGCAACATCAGCCAAAGCACCAATAAGGGAAAACATGTCACAAGCCACAGACAATTGTTCATACTCGAAGGGGGCGGATTATTGATTGATAACCCGGGAATGCGGGAAGTGGGTATTGCAGACACTTCAAACGGACTGGAAATAACTTTTGATAAGATCTTTGATCTCTCCAAAAACTGCAGGTTTGCAGATTGCAGGCACATCAACGAAACCGGCTGTGCCGTGCTTGAAGCATTGAAAAACGGGGAACTGGACAGTAATACCTATCATAATTTCCTGAAAATGGAAAGAGAAAAAACACATTTCGCATCAACTGTGGCTGAAAAAAGAAAACGTGAAAAAGAATTTGGCAAGATTCTTAAAGATTACTACAAGAAAGACATAAAACAGAAAAGGCACTGAATACATTGGATACCATGAAGAAAGTGTTAATACTTTTTTTAATTGCCGGAAATAATCTGTGCACACCGGCACAGATGCCTTCCAAAACTCCTGAAAATATAGAAAAATATAAAAAGATATGCCGGGGCCATATCTACAGGGAGATGAAAGGCATGTACAGGGAGCCCGGGGGCGCTCTAAAATACCCCTTTCTGGCACCCGGCAGCAACCAATATCTCGATATGCTGTGGGACTGGGACTCATGGCTTAGCAACGTGGCTTTACGGCAAATTTTGCTTGAAAGCGGCAATCCTCAGGATAAAGAGCAAGCGCTTCGGTATGAACAGGGTTGCGTGTTAAATTCTTTGAGTTATGGTGGTATGGACGGGTGGATTCCCATCTGGATTGAACGCAATGCCCCCTCAAGGGAAGAAATGCTGAAAACACGAAACCCATGGAAAAGTAATATGCACAAGCCAACGCTGGCACAACATGCCGCATTTATTGTGAAAAACATGAATGGCAACGCCGAATGGCTGCGTGACGATTTTTACATGCTGCAGGCTTTTGTAAGCAAATATCTTAACTTTCACTGCCACAAAGCCACCGGACTGATTTATTGGGAAACCGACGAAGCCATTGGTGTGGACAACGATCCGGCTACATTCTACCGCCCTTACGGGAGTTCCGGCTCAATATTTCTCAATGCCCTTATGTATAAAGAATTAGAAGCCATTGCTTACCTTGCCCGGTGCCTTAACCTTAAAGATATTGAAGATTATTATGGCCGCGAAGCAGACCGTTTACTGAACAACATCAGGAAACACTGCTGGGATCCACGTGACGGTTTCTATTACAGTGTTGACCTGAACCTGCGCCCGGTTGAAAAACCGGATATTGAATCACTGCAACCCGGACAATTATATCTTCATGTCGGGCAGCCACGCACATACGATTGCCTGGTTCAGCGAATAAGTATCTGGAGCGGTTTTATGGCCATGTGGGCTAACATTGCCACCCCTGAACAGGCGAAAACAATGGTAGAAAAACACTTTCATGACACCACCTCTTTCAATGCACCCGCTGGTATCCGCACCCTGTCGCCTCTTGAAAAAATGTACGATCCCAGGGCAAGCGGTAACCCTTCTTCATGGCTCGGACCGGTATGGATCAATGTGAACTACCTGGTATTCCGGGGCCTGATTAACTACGGGTATCTTGATGAAGCAAAAGAACTGGCCGAAAAAACCATTTTACTTTTAGGAAGAGATTTTGAACGTTTTGGCGCTTTGCATGAATATTACCTTCCCGATAATGGAGAACCTGTATTGAACAAAGGATTTCAAAACTGGAATTTCCTGGTTCTGAATATGGCAGCCTGGCTTGATAAAAAACCGGTTGTAACTGAATTCTGAAATTTTCAATCTGAGCAGCAGTACCTTCAAAATCACTGCTTATTTTTTGATAAGATAATGCAACTGAACAAGGCCAGAATGATACTGTTTAGAATTCACAAGTTTGAGGTTTTTTGCGGCGTTCCCATCCATAAACAACCTGGTACCGCTACCCAGAAGCGCCGGTATTACCGAAACAATAAATTCAGAACTCCTGATCTGGAATTGAAAAAATAGGAGTTTTAGGGGATTTTACCGCAAAATAAAAAAGCGGTAAATTTGGGGATG
>JAFGPL010000291.1 GCA_016936215.1 Bacteroidales bacterium | reverse complement strand
GGTTTGTCTCTCTATCCAATTTTTCTTGATATAATTGTTAAGAACGATATTTTGTGAAGAATCTACTTTTGCCATTCCATGGTCTGAGAGGACAATAATATTGACTTTGTTCCTGAGCTTAGTTTTTTTCAGTTGGTTAAAAAAGTAGCCCATCAATGAATCCATGCTTTCGGCGACGCTATTTGTTTCCGGTGTAAAAGGCCCTGCTTCATGGCCTATATGGTCAGGCTCCGAGAAATATGCCATTACCAGACGGGGGCGCTCGTTTTCCGGTTTCCTGAGCCATGCAATTACTGTGTCAATCCTGCTTTTAAAAGGCAACGACCCGTCGTATTTCATCCAGTAATTGGCGTACATGCCATTTACAGGCGCTTCAGAGCCTACCCAGAAGCAGGTGGCGGTTTTAATCTTGTGCTGTTGCAATAAGTTCCAAAGCGGAACCCCCTTGTAAAACATGCTGTCTTCAACTGCATTGCGGTTACCGATCGAATAGAAACGTCCTGTTTTTTTATCATAAAAATTATTGTGCACCAACCCGCAGTTTCCCGGGTACAAACCTGTAGCTATTGCATAATGATTGGGAAAGGTAACCGTAGGAAAACCGGGTTCGAGATACTCTGCTTTTACCCCGGCATGCGCCATATAATCTAAAAACGGCGTATTGCATGAATCGGCATAATCCCATCTGAAACCATCAAAAGAGATAATTACAAGGTAAGGTATCTCTTTTTCCTTTGAACAACCGGTTGAAAATAATACTATAACAAAAATTGTGAAAATCTTCACTTTTCTTAATAACGTTGTATTCATTTCTTTCCTGCTATTTAATCTTATAAATTCATTCATTGTCCTTTTTATTAGTGTTTTTGCATTTTATACCATGCCTAAAATAACCCATTAATGTTAAGAAGCTATAATTTAAAATAAATGTTATTGTTAAATAGAACTATTAGGTTTTTAAATATGCTTTAACGGTGTAAGTGAAGCTGTAAATTATCCTCATGCTGGTTTTTATCGTTTTAATTGCAGGCTTAACAAGTGGTTAGATAACTAATTAATAATTGCTTAATATCCAAAGGAAAACTTAAAGTAAACTTGATTTTAAATAAATGCCGGCATGTATTTTTTGTAATTATTTTGCTTCCCAATAAACCATAAACAAACAAAAAACCATGAAAGTCTTGAAGTACTATCTTACAGTAATCTTATACCTGTTGCTTCATTTTCAATTATTTCCGCAGGGAATGACAACATCAGGTATCAATGGGAAAATAAGTGATCATTCGGGTGAAACCTTGCCTGGCGCCACAGTTATAGCCGTTCACCTTCCGTCAGGCTCAAATTATGCTACTGTCACAGACCAGCAGGGATTTTTCAGGTTACCAAACATGAATGTGGGAGGTCCTTATAAATTAACGGTATCTTATGTCGGGTTTGATGATTTTACTAAAGAGGATATTTACCTTACGCTGGGCCAGACTTTTGAAATTGATGCTAGATTATCCGACAAGGTTGAATCAATAGATGAGGTACAGGTGGTAAAATACCGAAATGATATTTTTGATGGTAACCGCACAGGTTCCGAAACAGTTATTGATCAGCAATCACTGGCGGTATTGCCTACAATTACTAGAAACCTGAATGATTTTACACGGCTTACACCACAGGTAATGACATATGGTGGCGGTATTTCTGTTGCCGGTGTAAACAACAGGTATAATTCTCTTATGATTGATGGTGCCGTGAACAACGATGTTTTCGGCCTTGCTTCGTCGGGCACCAATGGGGGGCAATTAGGTATTACCCCGATAAGCATTGATGCCATTGACCAGTTTCAGGTAGTATTGGCGCCTTATGATGTAAGACAGGGAGGTTTTGCCGGCGGGGGCATTAATGCTGTGACACGCTCAGGGTCTAATAGTTTTTCAGGGTCGGCATACTACATGTTCCGTAACGAGAATTTTTCGGGTCTTACACCCACCGATAATGAGGCAATTGAAAGAACAAAATTGGCAGCTTTTACTGCCAAAACTTATGGGTTACGTTTGGGCGGGCCGATTATAAAAGATAAAGTTTTCTTTTTTATCAATGCTGAGCAGCAACGTGATGAAATTCCCCGGCCTTTTAATTTCAGTGATTATACCGGAAATATGGCCGGGAAAAGAGATAGCATTGATCTTATCATTTCCAGGTTAAATGGTTACGACTACGAACTGGGCACATTCGAGAACACGGTACAGACAACCAATAGCGATAAAATACTGGCGCGTTTTGATATGAACCTCGGGAGAAACCATAAACTTATGATACGCCATCATTATACAAAGGGACAGTCGGTATACCCGTATAACCCGGCGTCAAATGCTACAAACATTACCTTTTATAACAACTGGATAAATTTTACTTCCGTTACCAACTCTTCATCAGCCGAATTAAAGAGCAGGTTTGGCGCAGGTGCGTCCAACAGTCTGGTAATAGGGTACACAACTGTTAAAGATGACAGGGACCCGAATGGCGACAATTTCCCTATTATTGTAATAAGCGATGGGGCAGGCAAGATTTATGCCGGGAGTGAAGAATATTCAACCGGAAATGAGTTGAACCAGAATATTTTTACAATTACCGATAACCTGAACCTGTATTTTGGAAAACATACAATTACAATAGGAACCCATAACGAGTTTTACAAAATATACAACCTTTTTATAAGACAGAATTTCGGCCGTTACGATTATTCAAGTGTAGCAGCGTTCTTAAACGGCAGCCCGGCGTCAAGTTATTCACGCAGTTACTCGCTGGTTGACAATGTTGTTGGAGATGGTTCATCTGCGGCAGCAGATTTTAATGCCATGCAATTTGGTTTTTACATTCAGGATGAATTTAAACTATCTGATAAACTGCGTTTAACCGGTGGTATTCGTTTAGATATACCTGTATTTTCAGATAAACCGCTTGCCATTACCCAGTTTGACACTACTGCAGCCAAAATTGAGGCTGCCGGTTATGAAATATACGGCGCCGCATCGGGACAAATGCCAGGAAGCCAGTTGCTTATTTCACCAAGAATTGGGTTTAATTTTGATGTGTTTGGAGATAAAAGAACACAATTACGCGGGGGGGCCGGTATTTTTACAAGCCGTATACCATTTGTATGGCCGGCTGGTTCTTATACCAATTGCGGGTTGGTTGTTGGCGGCTTTTCGGCCAAAAATGTTGCTTTCCGTTCCGAATGGAATAACCAGTATACAGCCACAGACCTTGGGGCAACAATAAGGGTTCCTTCAGGCCAGCTCGATCTTTTTGCAGAAGATTTCAAATATCCCCAGGTATTAAGGGCAAGTCTCGGGCTTGACCAGAAATTACCCTTCGGGTTAATTGGTACTTTTGATTTTCTTTATACAAAAACCCTAAATAATGTTTTGTATTATAACGTAAACATTAAACCTTCAATAGCTTCGCTTACCGGATCACCTGATAACAGGCCTGTTTTCCAGGGTAGTGCCTCGGCTAACCTTATTGAACCGGCTTACAGCGGTATTTATGTCGGCACCAATACCAACAAAGGTTATACATACAATTTTACCGGCCAGTTGCAAAAGCCCTTTTTAAATGGTTTACAGGCAAGTATTGCCTATACATACGGACAGGCAAAATCTATCAACGATGGCACTTCTTCTCAAAACTCTTCTCAATGGCGATATATTGCTAACATTCGCGGACGTAACGACCTTGACCTTTCATATTCAAATTACGACCTTGGAAGCCGCTTCGTGGCATTTGTTTCCTATCGTAAAGAATATATAAAACATGCTGCAACAACAGTTTCATTATATTATAACGGCCAATCAGGAAGCAGGTATTCTTATGTTTATCTCGATGGTTATAAAATGACCAATCAGGATTACAGAAATGACCAGGATTTAATTTACATTCCTTCAGTCAGGGGCGATATCAACCTTATTGATTATACCTATACCAATTCTTCGGGGCAGGCAGTGACCGTTACCGCCGATGAACAGTGGAACGCACTGGTCAACTTCATCGAGAGCGACCCTTACCTCAAAAAGAATAAAGGTGGTTATGCAGAACGCAACGGCTCAAGGACACCGTTTGAAAATACCATTGACCTTCGGATATCTCAGGATTTTTTCATAAATGGCGGAAATTCAAAGCATACCCTGCAGGTAGGGTTAGATATTTTCAACCTTGGCAATTTTCTTAATAAAGATTGGGGGAGAAAATATTATATCTCAAATGGTACATACAGCCTCATAAAATTTGAATCCTTTGAAACCGGCACCACTACCCCCCGCTTCACCTATCGCAGGGCTGCAGAAGCCGGTATAGAAACACAAGAAGATATATTCACTGTTAGCGATTCAGGCATCGGAAGCTCAAGATGGTATGGGCAGGTAAGTGTTCGATATATTTTTTAAAATCTTTTGTTAGGGTCAACTGTTTTGATCAGGGCTTCATCATATACGATGAGGCCTTTTTTTTATCCTGACAAAGCATACATGGTCTTACCGGGGGAAAATCCCTGAAAAATAATGTTTCTGCAAATTTCTTCAGCCCTGCTGACATAACGTTGTCAAAACAACAGCCTATATTTGTGTATGTTGAAGTTTAAAATCTGTTTTTATGTCTTCAGGTATATTCGCTGAAAAGCTTATAAAGCCCGATGAAAGGATGCTTGCTACAGTGCTTGGTAAAGCAAAAACATGGTTTGATAGCATATGTTTGTTCATAAAAAATGAATATGGCGGAGTAACACCTGAATGGAAATTTTATAACCAAAAGTCGGGTTGGATATTTAAATTGTTGAACAAGAAAAGAAATGTAGTGTTTATTACCCCGTGCGAAAAATTCTTCAGGGTAGTTTTTATATTCGGAGATAAAGCCGTTGATGCAGTTTTAAAAAGCGAACTTTCACAATCAATTAAAAATGAACTGGCAACAGCTACCAAATATGCAGAAGGCAGGAGAATTAGCATAGAGGTTAAATCTGAAGCTGATCTGGCTGTCGTAATTTCTTTGATTAGGATTAAACTGGCATGATTTATTTGAATGTGTGACGCT
The DNA here is from genome assembly GCA_016936215.1 of Bacteroidales bacterium. Taxonomy (GTDB): domain Bacteria; phylum Bacteroidota; class Bacteroidia; order Bacteroidales; family UBA10428; genus JAFGPL01. The sequence continues at coordinate 5,051 of JAFGPL010000291.1, read as the reverse complement.
TCTTTGGTACAGTTTTTGTAAATCTGTAATGATTAACCACTTAAAAAATTATGCTATGACCCGAAAAATACCACTAACATTGTGTTTGTTGTTTTTAATTCTTCTTTGTTCTTTTTCCCAGGTTACCATTAAGGGTGTTGCCACAAAAGGTTTTCTGAGATATAACCCCGGTGATACGGTGAGGTTGTACGGTATGAAAGTGAGCAACAGCGATACTTTTTTCTTTGTAAAGGAGCAAAATTTCTATGCCCCCATACCGGATAAAAAGATTAATTCATCGTTCAAAGATTTAAATTTCTGGGAAGCAAGATGGTTTGAGCACCAGGGTATTGAAATACATAAAAATGGCTGGAAACTTTCCGAAAGGGCCAAACTTGACAAGATGGCTGTCTCTTATATTGCGAATTTTAAAAACAATAACCTTATGTACGAAGATTTGTATGTAGAGAGTTATTTGCTGGATGTATTAAAAAAAATTCACCCGGGAAAATTACACAAAGGCAGGAACCTGTATTTCACGGTTAAAATCCTTAATCACGAAGATGAAATACTCTATTGCCTTGAGAATGCAACCATACTTATCTCAACACAAACCATTACCAACCTCAAGAGCGAAAAGGAGTTGTTTCAGAAGCTTTCAATGGCAGTGGCACACATTGTACTTGACCATAACATGGCCTGCCGGAATGTATTTTATGAAGACACACGATATAATCTTGGAATCGTTTATACAACAGAATATTTGCAAACAGTAAAACGAGTTTCCTTTGATTTTCTGAAATATTACGAAGACAGAAACAATGGTTCGGCCTTTATTGATGATAAGGAATTTCTTGAAAAAATTTCTTCAATTGTCAGCTACACTGCATGGCAGGAGTACTATTCGCAGCAATACCCGGCTTCGTTAAACCTCGTAAATAAGCTGATTGAATATGACCTTGCAATTGATGAAGATTATCTCTTGAAGGCAAAGAACCTGCGGATTACCGGATCGGATATGAACTCAATAACAGAGGCTGTTGCCTGCCTTGAAACTGCCGATTCTTTAAGCAACCATAAGTTGATTGATGTCTTTCCTGAAAAAGGGGTGATATACATACGTGCCGGCATGTGGCAGGAAGCCATGTCAGCATTTGAAACTTACCGTGAAATGTTAAAATTGCTTGCAGGTATGGAGGCTGAAACAAGATGGTGCAACCAGATGATACAGAAATGCCAGAGAAACCTTGCTGTTAATTGAATCCCTTGCTACTGGTGTTATTTTAAATGGGTTTTTAGTAATTATTTAAAGTAATTCATCTTTATTATTTCCTCATATACTTTTCCCGGTAAGAAATACCTGATGTTTTTACCCTCTGCAAGTGATTTGCGGATGAAACTCGAGGAGACTTCAATGATGGGTGCATTCACAATGGTGATGTTCCTGTGCTGTTTAAGGTCTATATCCTCCGAACCCCTTCTGGGGTATACATACCGGTGGTAATTATCTTCTATCAGCCGGTAATTCTTCCATTTGTTGAATGTGGGCAGGTTGTCAGACCCTATAATCAATACAAAATTGTGACGGGGATATTGTTCTTTGAGATATGTTAAGGTATCAATGGTATATGATGGTTTGGGGAGCCTGAATTCAATATCCGATATATCGAAACGCTCTTCGCCTGCAATCGCCATCTTCAATAAATCGTACCTGGCATAGTCGGGCAGCAGCGTATCTTTTTTTTTCAGCGGGTTATGGGGGCTTATTACAAACCACAGCCTGTCAATATCGGTAAATTCAACCATATAATTTGCTATGGCCAGGTGGCCGATATGCACAGGATTGAAAGAGCCGAAGTACAACCCGGTTTTCATCACCTTTTATTTATTTAGAAATTCCCTGACCAGTGCTTCTGCTTCTTTAAGTGCCCTGTCAAGGTCGTTGTTAACAAGTATTTTGTCGAACTTACCGGCATACTTCATTTCATAATTTGCCTTCGACATTCTTCCTTTAATTTTATCAGGTGTATCAAGGCCTCTTGATATCAACCTTTTTTCAAGCTCTTCAAGCGACGGGGGCATCACAAAGACCGAAAGGGAATTGCTCCCGAAATGCCTTTTAAGGTTCATACCTCCTATTACATCAACATCAAAAACCACGTTTTTACTTTTCAGCCAGATGCGGTCGAGTTCACTTTTCAGCGTTCCGTAGTAATGGTTTTTATAAACTTCCTCCCATTCCACGAATTCGTTGTCATCAATCCGCATCCTGAACTCTTCGGCAGACATAAAGTAATAATCCCTGCCGTGTACTTCTCCTTCGCGCATTTTCCTCGTGCATGCAGATACCGAGAATTCCAGCTTGAGTTCATCAATCTTTACAAGGTGGTTTACAATAGTGGTTTTTCCCGAACCCGATGGCGCTGAGAAGATGACAGATTTTCCGTTCATATCCTATAATACATTCATTAGTTGTTCTTTGATCTTTTCGAGTTCGTCTTTCATCAGGATTACGATCTTTTGTATTTCAAAATCGTTGGCTTTGGCCCCCAGGGTATTGATCTCGCGCCCGATTTCCTGGCAAAGGAACCCAAGCTTTTTACCTGCCTGTTCGTCTTCGGTTGCAACCTGTCTGAAATATTCACAATGATTTTTCAGGCGAACCTTTTCTTCAGTAATATCAAGCTTTTCAAGATAATAAATCAGTTCCTGCTCGTACCTGTTTTTATCATACATGTCGGCAGTAAAAAACTCGTTGAGGTTATTTTTTAACCTGTCTTTAATGCGTTCGGTCCTGGCAATTTCAAAATCACCGATCTGCGACTGCAGTAGTTCGATTGCTTTTATCCGCTCAAGTATGTCTGATTTAAGCGATTTGCCTTCCTGCAGGCGAAAATCATCGAGTTTTGAAAGGGCTTCGTTCAATGTGGCCGTCAAAGCTTTCCATTCAGCTTCATCTATCTCTTCTTTCTCTGTTTTCAATGCATCGGGAAGCCTTAATATGGTCTGGAGGAGTGGTTCGTTGTTTTCTATGTTCAGTTCTTTTTGTATTTCAAGAACCTGGGAATAATATTGCTTCACAACCGGCAGGTTTATTGATGCTGCCTGCTCGCCTTCAGAGTTGTCAACTATAATCGTACATTCAATTTTACCCCTTTTTGCTGTATTGATTACGATGTTCCTGATGTCTGATTCTTTTTCGCGGTAAAGGTTGGGTAATCTTAGGTAGACATCGGCCTGTTTACTGTTCAAAGATTTCACCTCTATGGTGATACTTTTTTTCGGAAGTTCACATACTGCCTTGCCATAACCGGTCATTGACTTTATCATTTCAAATCGGCCTTTCTTTTTTTATGAATTTACAAAAATAAAGATTAACCCGAATTATTCATAGAATAATTCCAATCTTCGATTGCGATTAAGATGAACTAAGTTTTAGAGATACCAAAAACAAGTTCATCTAAACCAGCCTGTCCCGATTTCGGGAGGGTTTCCTGCATTATGATTCATACTAAAGAAATGGTATGAATAATGCAGGTTCATTTAAAATATCATTATAGGGTAAAAACCATTGGTTATTTTTCGCCGGATTGAAATTTTATTACCGATTTGGTTTTCCACCTGCCTGTAAGATAGTAAAAATAGGTCATTGCGGTGCCTGTAACCCATGCCACAGGGATGGCCCACCATATTCCCTGTTCGCCGATTTCTTTTGAAAGAAACCATGCAACGGGGATCCTTACCAGCCACAATGAGAAAAAGGTTATGAACATTGGCACCAGGGTATCACCGGTACCCCTCATCACACCGTTGATGGCAAACATTGCCGAAAAAACTATGTAAGCAGAACTTACAATAACAAGGTACTCTTTTCCAATGCGGATTACTTCTGTTTCATCGGGGCTGACAAAAAGCTGCATCAGGTAATTGCCAAACAGTATCATGACACCTGTTACAAAAAGGGAAATCACCGAGGACATCAGCAGTGTTGATTTCAACCCGCTTTTGATTCTTTCGGTTTTGCCGGCCCCCACGTTTTGTCCAACAAAAGTTGATAAGGCCATGCCGAAATTCATGGCCGGCAGTGTGGCCAGAGAATCGAGCCTTGTGGCAGCGGTGTAAGCAGCAATAACCCCGGTGCCGAATTGGTTCACAATGCCCTGTACCACGGTCATACCCAATGATACCAAAGTATGCTGTATGCCTGTTGGCAGCCCAATCTGCACGGTTTTTTTAAATATTTCGGGGTTGAATTCAAACTCTTTCCATGAAATCCTTATAACGTCGTGGGTACGGTTGAGATAAACGGCAGCGGTGACAAAGGCCCCGCCCTGGGCGATTACTGTGGCGATGGCAGCGCCTGCAACGCCCCATTTGAAAACAATCACGAACAATAAATCGAATGCAATATTGAACAGCGTAGAAAGAATAAGAAAGTAAAGAGGGGTTTTTGAATCTCCCAATCCCCTAAGGATGGCACTTGTAGCATTGAACCCGAAAAATCCCAGCATACCGATAAAATTAATGTTGAGATATACCTTTGCATCCTTTAATAATTCATCGGGCAGGTCAATTAGCCTGAAAATACTTTCGCTGAAGGTAATGCCTATTATTGTTACAGCGATAGATGCCCAGAAAAGAAAGATGTAGAGTGTGCCGATGGCAGACTTTACCTTATTAAAATTCCTGGCCCCGAAATACTGGGCGATAATCACAGTGCCCCCCGATGCCACGCCGATAACCAGTGAGATGAGTGTAAAGATAATCGGATGTGAAGACCCGACTGCGGCCAGCGCTTCTTTTCCCAGGAACTTGCCAACAATTACACTGTCAATAATGGTATAAAGCTGCTGAAAAAGGTTGCCAAGCAGCATGGGGGCTGTAAAGCCCAGGATCAGCCTGCCTTCATTTCCACTCGTTAAATCTTTCATCTGCCCTCTAAAAAAAATCGAAGCCCAAAGGTGATTATTTTCCAACTAAGAACAAAACTCAGAACTCCTGATCTGGAATTGAAAAAATAGGAGTTTTAGGGGATTTTACCGCAAAATAAAAAAGCGGTAAATTTGGGGATG
>JAFGPL010000290.1 GCA_016936215.1 Bacteroidales bacterium | reverse complement strand
TGCGCCGCTCACCGTGTAGGCCGCGTTTTCACATGTCTGCCCGTCACCACCCGCGTTGGCTGTCGGGGCGGCAATCACATCAATATCCATGTCGTCGCTGGTGGAAGCACAGGGTGCATTTCCATTGGCGGTAAGCCTTAATGTAACCGTTGTTCCGGCATCGGTGGCATCAGGGGTATAGGTTGGTGTAAGCGTATTGGCATTGGTCAGCGAACCGTTACCGCTAATAATTGTCCATAAAATTGATGAATAGTTGGTGGCTGATGCACCGCTAACTGCATAGGCTGTATTTACACATGTCTGCCCGTCGCTGCCTGCATCGGCAGTAGGAGGAGTTGTAACGGCAACTGTAATATCTGTTCCTTTTTTTGTACATCCTTTATCATCTGTAATCCAGGGTTCGTATGTACCGGCAGGCAGGCTCCCGAACAGGTCTGTTACCTGTGGGCCCGTGGTATCGGATGTGGCATTTACTATATAATAATTATAAGGTGTCCATCCTCCGCTCCCTGAAATGGTTACAGAACCATTACTTTCACCGTTACAGGCAGGAGTTGAGGTTGCAGACACAACCAGTGGTAAAGGCACATTAGGGTTCACATATTCTATTAATTGAAGGGTGGTACTGTTCGTAGGCCCGCAATTATTTGCATCATTAACCCTTACATAATAGCCACCACGTCCGGCAACAGTATAGTCTCTTGTGGTTACACCGGTATTAACATAATTGGTAGGGGGTATAGGATCATCAAAATACCAGGTATAAGTGTATGGAGCTGTTCCGCCTGTGGGATTTGCCCTGATAATTCCATCGTAACTTTCGTAGCAGGTAAGTGGTTTTTCTACTGATATTGTTCCTCCGCTCAGGGCTGCAGGCTGGGATAAAATTAAATCGTCCTGCAGGACAACAACACAGGATGTATGGGTTGCATCGCGCATCCAGACATCGTATGTGGCGGGAGTTAAATTGGTGTAATTGGTGGTCGCCTGCCAACTTGAGCCGCCATTGATGGTATACTGGTAACTACCCGAGCCGCCTGAAGGGCTGCTGATGGTAATTGTTCCGTTATTGGCATTAAAACAGGTAATATTGGTTGAACTAACAGTGGCAGTCATTTCCGGCAATTCGGTAATGGTCCTGGAGGCATCAATAATTCTGATGCATGAAGGAAAATCAGCATCCCTGATTTCGACCACATAGGTGCCGGGAGCCAGTCCGGTGAAACTTCCAGATGATTGCCATCCGTAACCTGTAATCCTGTATTCATAATTTCCATGCCCTCCCTGGGGATTGGTAACGGAAATTGTACCGTTATCTGCCCCGAAGCAAACAATATTGGTTGAGGACACCGTACCTGTTAACTGGTTTGGCTGAGTGACCTGTAAAGTGTTAAAACCGATGATATTATCTGTTACAAAATCAACTACATATACAGTATACCAATCAGCATCAAGTCCTGAAAAGGTATGGATTAAATTTGTGGTAGGCCCGAAAGAGTCACTTACCGTTGTCTGGAATGTTTTATAAATATGGTACATGTATTGGGATGATCCCCCGTCCACTTCCATGGTAATAGACCCATCGCTACCGCCGTAACATGTGACATCGCTATGCGAAAAGTTCACAGTTTGGGCATTAACACCGGCAACTAACAGTAAAAAAAGTATACCGGTAAGAATTTTGTGTAATGGTTTTTTCATTCCAGCGTTCATTATGGTGTAATTATTGCTTAGCGGCTTCATCTTTGTTTATGTTTATAGTGATACCGGCAGGTCTTTTCTGGTTGTCTTCAATTTTTAAGAAATACTTGCCTTCGGGAATATTCTCGAATACATAACTTTTTTCTGATGTTGGTTCGGATTTTATAAAAACCTCTCCCCTGAAATTTCCTTTATACAACATGTAGGTAAAACCAGGTTCCCCCTTTTCAATGGTAACGGTAATATGGGCTTTAAGGCCTCCGGCATCATCGGTTGTGAATTCAACTGTATGATTAAAAGTGATTACCTGGGAGAATAAACCTGTGACAATAAAATTTAATGACAGGATTAAAAAAAAGGTTTTCATATGTTCAGTTTTTCTTTGGTTCTACGAAAATGTTAATTAATTAGTTTCAAGTCCTTAACCTGCTTATGATCTACAACAGTTAAAATCAAACCTGTTAAAAGTAAAATATTTTAGTACTTAACAAAAAATATTCTTTTAACAAAATGAGCGCTTTACCCACATTTTAAACCATAAAAGTTTGATAAACAGCGTAATAAAAAATCATGTTTTTTTTATTTTTGTTAATATTAAGTTGATAATCAATGAATAATTTGTCCCTGATACACAATTTTAAAACACGTAGGTTTGTTTTTCCTGTCAAATAAACTGCAAGACTTATCAAAATTTATAACTGGTTATGTACAGGATAGTTATTTTTGTAACACTTTTATTACATAAGCCATGTTAAATAAACCGGTATTGCTTTTTGTTTTTTTGGTATTTTTTATCAAGGGTTATTCGCAGGATAGCCGGAATTATCTTTTCGGAGAGGATAAAGAAATAGAATGGTCAATTTTTCTTGCCCCAGAAGTGAAATATTCAAAATTATTTGATGTTGGAACCGTATACGGTGGTATAAAAGGAGGCCTTTTATATAACAACCGGTTTACCGCGGGATTATCTGCCGGTGCATTTCTTACAGAGGCATTAACCGAAGGGCCCGGTTCTGACGGATATATTACAGGGCTCAACCAGGTAATGGGATATGGCGGGTTATATTTTGACTACAATACCTCTTTTAACTCTCCCTTACAAATATCATTTCCCACAGTAATCGGTGGCGGCGGAATTTTGCTTTTAGAGAAAAAAGAGCCCAATGCTGCCGGAATTACCGATGAGCAGCTTGTAGAGGGGGGTGTATTTTTTGTATTTGAACCTGCCATCAACCTCGAAGTTAGTATTGTTAAGACCATAAAAATAGGAATGGGAGCCGGATACCGTTTTATCTTTAAATCTGAACTTGAACGTTTTTCAGATAAAGATTTGTCTGCCCCCTCTTTCAATCTTACCTTCAAATTTGGGATATTTTAAGGGCATCTTTAAAAACCTGCTAAAACGAAGCTGTCATTACGGGCTTAACGAAGTAATCTCAGCAAACTAACACGCTCTAACAGATCGCTGCACTGCGTTTGCGATGACGAAACGGGTTTTTAAAGATGCCCTTAAATCATGATTTGGTTTTAAATATGTATTACTTCACCATACGCGGCAGCTGCAGCCTCCATTATTGATTCTGAAATGGTCGGGTGGGGATGTATTGATTTGATAATCTCATGCCCCGTGGTTTCAAGGTTTCTTGCAACCACAATCTCACCAATCATTTCGGTCACATTATAGCCAATCATATGGGCGCCAAGTAATTCGCCATATTTAGCGTCAAAAATAAGCTTGATAAAACCTTCCTTATGCCCTGCAGCACTGGCTTTTCCCGAAGCTGTTAAAGGAAACTTGCCCACTTTGATCTCGTAACCTGCTTCTTTTGCTTTCTTCTCAGTATATCCTGCAGATGCTATTTCCGGAGAGGTATAGGTACACCCGGGGATATTTTTGTAATCTAAAGGTGATGGATCCTTACCTGCAATTTTCTCAATGCATGTAATGCCTTCGGCAGAAGCAACATGCGCAAGTGCAGGGCTGTCAATAATATCGCCTATCGCGTATATGCCCTCTACATTGGTCATGTAATAGCTGTCTACTTTTATCTTTCCTTTTTCCGTTTCTATGCCTAAATCCTCCAGGCCAAGTTCCCCGATATTCGCAGTGATTCCGACTGCAGAGAGCACGATATCTGCTTCAATAGTTTCTTCCCCTTTTTTTGTCTTAATTTTAACTTTACATTTAGAACCCTTTGTGTCAATTGATTCTACCGATGAATCTGTCATTACGGTCATGCCAGCTTTTTTAAACGAACGTTCCAGTTGTTTCGAAACCTCTTCGTCTTCGAGCGGCACAATCGAAGGCATAAACTCCACGAGAGTTACCCTGGTACCGAGGGTATTGTAAAAATGCGCAAATTCACTCCCGATTGCCCCCGATCCTACAATAACCATACTTTCAGGAAGTTTTGCAAGACTTAGCGCATCGCGGTAACCAATGATTTTTTTCCCATCCTGTTTCAGGTTTGGAAGTTCTTTCGACTTAGCGCCGGTGGCCAGGATAATGTGTTTCGCGCGTATTTTGGTCTTTTTTCCGTCTGCCCCGGTAACTTCCACGGTTTTGTTATCAATAAGTTTTCCTGTTCCCGGTGCGACCTCAATTTTATTCTTTTTAAAAAGGTACTGCACGCCTTTGCTCATACCTGCTGCAACTTCCCTGCTTCTTTTAACCATAGCGGGCAGGTCGGGACTGGCATCCCCGGCCATTGAAATGCCAAATTCCTTTGCATTTTTAACATATTCAAAGACCTGGGCGCTTTTTAAAAGCGATTTTGTTGGGATACATCCCCAGTTGAGACAAATTCCACCCAACTCTTCTTTTTCCACAACAACGGTTTTTAATCCAAGCTGTGCTGCCCTGATTGCTGCAACATAGCCGCCCGGGCCGCTTCCGATAATGATGACATCGTAATCCATATTTTTATAATTTGATAATCAAAAAATTTTAAATATTCATTAATTTTAATTCACTATATTTTCTTGCTAATGCAGGTAAAAGATAATGCAATATTTTTAAATTTTTAAGGTTATTTTTTTAGTTGTGATTTTATGATTTTCAGGACCATTATATTTATTATATTATTAACACATTTCTGTACCATAAAGTTTTATGGCCAGGCAGAAAGGCCGAAAATAGGCCTTGTATTAAGTGGTGGCGCTGCCAAAGGCATTGCGCATATCGGGGTACTTAAAGTGCTTGAACAGGCAGGTATAAAGGTTGATTACATTGGAGGTACAAGTATGGGTAGTATCGTGGGAGGGCTTTATGCCCTGGGATACGATGCCGCGGCGCTTGAGAAGATTACCCTTTACCAGGACTGGAACTATCTGCTCAGCGATGAAGTCTCATTGAACAGTATTTCAATAGAAGAAAAAAAAGAGATTAAAAAATATTTCCTATCCCTTCCGGCAGACGGATTTCGCATAAAACTCCCCGGCGGACTGATTTCAGGGCAAAATGTTTCTTTATTACTATCGGGGCTTATCTGGCCATATCATAATGTTTCGGATTTCAGCGAATTACCCGTGCCATTTTTGTGCATTGCAACCGACATTGTTGAAGGCAGGCAGGTGGTTCTCGACAGTGGCTATCTCCCCGATGCGCTCAGGGCAAGCATGGCCATACCTACAGTTTTTACACCTGTCGAAATTGACGGAAAACTGCTGGTTGATGGTGGAATGGTCAATAATTTTCCCGTTAAGGAAGTGAAAGAAATGGGCGCAGATATTATTATTGGTGTTGACTGCGGTTTCAGGGCCTTTAAAAAAGAGGAGATTAACACCATTTATTCGGTGATAGAACAATCACTCTATATCCTTTCTACTGAAAAAAATGAAAACAAAAAGGAACTATGTCATATACTTATCGAACCTGATTTTAAAGAATCTGATGCTATTAATTTTTCAAACGCGAAAGAGTTGATAAGGATAGGGGAAGAAGCGACCATGCAACATTTTGATGAAATAAAAAAACTAGCCGATTCACTCAATGCGGTTTTTGGGGTAAGCGAGCGTGCGGATTTCAAACCTGAGCTGAAAACCTATATTGATTATATTGAAATTGAAGGGTTAAAGAATGTTTCGAGGAACCTTGTTCTTGGGAAATTAAAGATCAGTACTCCCGATTTCATCAGCCTGGGAGAGCTTAACACAGCTATATCAAGAGTGTTCGGCAGCCAGTTTTTTGAATCGGTGACATACAAAATACTTACCACTGGCAAGGGCAATATCCTGAGGATAAGGGTAAAAGAAAAGTCTAACATGCTTTACAGGGTTGGTGGCCATTACGACAGTAACTTCGATGCAAGTATATTGTTGAATGCAACTTTGAGGAATACATTAATCAAGGGTTCAAAGCTGACTACCGACCTGAAGCTCGGCAGGAACCCGGCATTTGAAGCACGTTATATGATACCTACCTGGTTCAGGGGCAATAAAAGCGGCAGCATTCTTCTGCCTGAATGGAACATTGGCTGGATACCCGATGTGGAGTTGCTTTTCAGTTATCGCGACTATGATATTTATGAATATTTAGATGGCAGAAAAACAGCAAAATTTGACTTTAATAACTATTCCATTGGTTTGAGCCTGAGAAGCAGCGTAACCAATACTGCAGAAGTTGGTTTTGGTTTGCTTAATGAGTATACCCGTATAAAGCCTGATATTTCATACCAGCCCGGGGCTGCCATTCTGCGCAACTCTTCTCTGAACATTTTTGCATATTTTGAATACGATTCATACAATGAATTTGTATTTCCCAACAGGGGGTTACGTTTCCTTTCAAAAGTGGAATTCATAAAAGATATTGACGACAGGCAATACTCAGATGTTTTAAGAATATCATCGAGGTTGAACAAAGCTTCACCCCTTTCTGATAAATTTACCTTTTTTACCAATATCTATGGCGGGTATATCCTTGGAGATTCTATTCCGCCCGACTATCTTTTTTACAGCGGCGGGCTGGTAATAAATGATTATAAAACAGGTGTATTCCCTTTTACAGGCTTACATTTATTTGAACTGGTAAATAAAAATGCCTTTAACATTGGCTTTGACCTGCAGTACGAGATTTTTAAAAACCATTATATCACGCTGAGAGGTAATATTGGTAAAACTGCATCAATTTTCGAAAACCTTTTTATCCCTGAGGATATTTATTTCGGTTATGGAATTTCATACGGTATCAGGAGTTTCATCGGTCCTGTTGAGTTCTCGCTGATGGCAAATAACATGTACAATAAGCCTGTTACTTATGTAAATATCGGTTACTGGTTTTAAAGTTGTTTTCGCTTTTGAAATTCTTGAAGCATAATTTTTGCTGCTTCAAAAGGGCTCACCCTGTTCTTTACCACTTCTTTTTCGTACTGTTTAATAAGGGCAATAACTGCTTCATCCCTGTAAAAACTATCTTTAAGGTTGTTTTCAATAGTCTGGTGCATCCAGAAACGGGCTTGCGCCTGCCTGTTTGCTGAAAAGTATCCCGAGTGCGAGGTATAATCACTGTAATTAAATATAGCATCCCCGATTTCATCAATACCTGTTTCTGCATGTGCCGAACATACAAATACTTTCGGGGGCCAGCCCGATTCAGGCGGAGGAAAAAACTGTAAAGCATTTGAGAAATCGTGCATGGCTTTACCGGCCCTTAATTTATTTGATCCGTCGGCTTTGGTAATGGCAATAAGGTCTGCCATTTCAACAATACCACGTTTAATACCCTGAAGCTCGTCACCGGCACCGGCAAGCATCAACAATAAAAAAAAGTCAACCATAGAGCGGACAGCAGTTTCTGATTGTCCTACACCGACCGTTTCAACAAAGATAACATCAAAACCTGCCGCTTCGCACAGAATAATAGATTCCCTTGTTTTCCGGGCCACACCGCCGAGTGTACCTGCCGAGGGTGACGGACGTATGAATGCGTTCATGTCAGAGGCAAGTTTCTCCATTCGTGTTTTGTCTCCCAGGATGCTTCCTTTCGACCGTTCGCTGCTCGGGTCAACAGCAAGTACAGCTACCTTATGGTTTAAAGCAGTTAGTTTTGAACCAAGTGTTTCTATAAAAGAACTTTTGCCAACACCCGGAACACCTGTAATACCAACCCTGACAGATTTTCCCGAATGCGGCAGGCATTTTTCAATTACACGCTGTGCCAATTCATGGTGTTCAGGCAAAACACTTTCAATCAACGTTATGGCCTGGCTTAGAATGATACGGTTACCTGACAATATACCTTCAACATATTCACTTTCAGAATACTGCTTTTTCTTTTTCAATTTATTAACGGCCTCGATGTTTACAGCCGAAGGCTGGTTAACTCCGCTGACAACGGTTAACGCCCCGGATTGTTCTTTATACTTTGCCATCAACCTGCTGAATTAATCCTTGATTACATTGCCCTCGAGCCATAATATTTTTTTGTATCGTTTCGGGTCATTTGATATTACCGTAATCGTATATCGTTGGCTGCCTGACTTGCCGCTTGAATTAAAGACGGCTTTTATTTTGGCAGATTTTCCCGGAGCAATGATATTCGTTTCAGGTTCAACAGCAGTGCAGCCGCACGAAGCCCTTACTTTTCTAATCATAAGGTCGCTGGAGCCTGTATTGGTCAGGGTGTATTCAAATTCTGTTTTTTTATTTTGCGGCATGGTGCCAAAATTTATCTTTTCAGTATCAAAAGAAATTCGTGGTGCCTTGAGCAGGTCTTCCGGAGTAAGTTTTGAAAAATCTTCTTTTACCACGGCAGTGGCAGTTAAGAGGTTGTCTTTATGCTGCTGGTTATTGATCAAGATTTCAATTCTGTTAACGTTATAATCCCAGTCATCAAGTTTATTGGAATTAAATTCTATTTCAATTACCCCCCGCTCACCCGGGTTTAATGTTGAGGGCTTCATCTCTATTGCAATGTGCGGCTGTACCTTTTTAAAGCTAACAGTCAGGGGAGTATCAGAAAGCCCGTTCATCACCTCAATGCTCTTTTTCTGAACGTTACCTTTTAAGACTGTACCAAATGCGGCATGTATGTTCTGTAACTTCAGGCCACCGATTGAAAAACGCAATTCTGCCGGAGAATTCCCGCCACTTTTTACGTTTCCTTTAATTGTAAGTATTACAACAGGGTTTTCGGCATTGCTGTTCACTTTGATAGATTTTGAAAACGGACCGGGACGGTTACGCGGATCGAATTTAACATTGATAGAGCCCAGTTTGCCCGGCATAATGGGTTGCTTTGTCCATTCAGGGGAGGTGCACCCGCATGTGGGGATAACGCTCCCCAGCACCAATGGCAATGTACCTTCGTTCGAAAATACAAATTCTGTGCTTACAGGGCCTTTGTTTTCTTCAATTTCACCAAAATCGTGCTGCATTGTCCTGAATTTGATAACCGCTTTCCCTGACTGTGGATAAATCGTACAAGGGGCTAAAAATGATATGGTTATCAGCAATAAAATTTTTATTTTTTTCATCTGTTGTCTGTTTGAAGCCGAACAACCTGTCGCCGGCATTGTTATTTTACCATGACGACAAATTTAAAAAATATACCACCAATTCAATCATTTTTCTTTGCATGAATTCAACACCCCGCCCAGCGCAATGAAATGAAGAAAAGTACGAATAATAAAGCCGGTATTGAAATTTACCAAGAATGGATTAATTTTATGGTCTTATACAAGCTGCAATTTATGAAGCTTCTTAAATATTCTTTTTTGCTGTTTATATGCCTTCTGGTATATTTCACCAATTCAAACGGACAGTTTTACAACGGTCACCAGATGGTATTTGGAAAGAGCAGGGTACAATTCAACAATTTTTACTGGTCGTTCGAAAGATACGAAAAGTTTGATGTTTATTTTAACCAGGATGGAAGGGAACTTGCAGAATATACTGCAGATTTTGCCAGGAAAGAATTGCCGGCCATTGAAAGTTTTTTCGATTATTCACTTGACCGCCGCGTTATTTTTATTGTTTATAATAAAATATCCGACTTCAGGCAAAGCAATATTGACCTCATTACCGGTAAAGACGAATATAACATTGGAGGTGTTACCACGATAAGTAAAAACAAGGTGTTTTTATATTATGAAGGTAATTTTGAAAAATTTGAAGCACAGATAAGAGGTGCCATTGCCCGGATTATTGCGCACAAAATGCTTTACGGGCAGGATTTTAAAGACAACCTCGCCAATTCTACCCTGATCAATCTGCCCTCGTGGTATTTTGAAGGATTGATATCTTATCTCTCGGAAAAATGGAACTATGAGCTCGAAAACCGCACCAAAGACGGTATCGTAAACGGACGGTATGAGAAATTCAACAGGCTTACCGGGGTTGACGCAACAATTGCCGGTCACTCATTTTGGAGATATATTGCTGAAACCTATGGTGAATCGGTAATTCCGAATATACTTTATCTTACACGTATTAACAAAAACTCAAACCAGGGATTTTTATATGTACTTGGCCTTTCACTCAAAGAACTTTCTTATGAATGGATGGGTTTTTATATGGACCAGTATGCAAAAAATACTGAAAATGAAACCCCTGCAACAGGCAAAATAATAAAAAGGCCTTCGAAAAGAAGAACCTACCAGCAGTTAAAACTTAATCCCGACGGAAAACACCTTGCTTGGGTGACAAACCAGATGGGGCAGTATAAAATCTGGCTCTATAATACCGAAACCCAAAGAAAGAAGAAACTATTAAAAAAGGAACACAAACTTGAACAAATCACAGATTATACCTATCCGGTACTCACTTGGCACCCTTCGGGGAAAATTCTTGCTTTTATTACCGAAGAACAAGGCGGACTGAAACTGTATTACTATAATCTTGAAACCCGCGATCTTGATGTAAGAAACCTTTTATATTTCGATAAAATCCTCGATTTCTCTTTTTCGCATGATGGGAGCCTGTTTGTATTTTCTGCTGTTAAACAGGGCAAAACAGATATCTATATCCACTCCATTGCCTCAGGAACGAATTTACAGGTAACCAACGACCTGGCAGACGATTTTCACCCTAAGTTCATCAACAATTCGCAGGCAGTTATATTTACCTCCAACCGTGTAACCGATTCCATTGTTTCTGAACCTGACAATAAAAAATATGCCCTCTCGTCCGATCTCTTTATCTATGATTATCAAAGCAAATCGCCGCTACTGATGAGGCTCTCGGATTACGATAACTTTACAAATAAAACATATCCGCTTGAGTCGGATAAGAATACATACTTTTCGCTCAACGACAGGTCTGGCATTATAAACCGCTATGTTTCCAAATTCGACAGTGCAATAAGTTTTATTGATACTACCGTTCACTTCCGATATATCGCGAATAATAAACCGGTAACAGATTATTCGAGAAATATACTCGAACAGGATTATGAGCCCCGTTCAGGATACCTTGGCGAAATTATATTTGATAATGGCAGGTACCAGATGTTCAGAAACGAAGTTGGTACCGAAGTGCTGCCTGAAGATGAAATAACCGAAACACCTTTTAGAAAAAAAATTCAAAAAGAACTGGCTATTGAAGACAGCATGCGGAGTATAAGCTTCAGGACTATTAACATCAAAGACTTAAGTGAAAACTTCATTGTGATTGATAAATCCGATACCCTGAAACTGGGAGACGATAAGGTAGATATAAACAATTATGTTTTTGAGCGTGAGAAAATAAATTTTTATAATAACAAGCTCCGAAGCAGAAACATTGTCTTACAATTGGATTCTTCCATAGAGAAACGTCCCAAGATAAGATTGTACCAGACTGCCTTTTACCAGAATTTTGTTGTCAACCAGGTTGATTTCAGTTTTCTGAATGAATCTTACCAGGCTTTTACCGGGGGAGCAGTTTATTTTAATCCGGGGATGAATGTATTGTTTAAGTTCGGAACCAATGATTTATTTGAAGATTATAAAATCGTAGGAGGGTTCAGGTTATCACCCGATTTTGACAGCAACGAATACCTGCTGAGTTTTGAAAACCTGAAGAAAAGAACCGACAAACAGGTAATTTTTCACAGGCAGGCATTCAGAAATTATGGTTACGAAGATGATTATGAATTTAATGTAAAAACCCATACACATGAACTATCATACATATTAAAATACCCGTTCAGCCAGGTACAAAGTGTGGCAGCCACATTTACTTACAGGAACGATCGCACCGTATATCTTTCCACCAGTCTTAATTACCTTAAGAAACCAAACATCAGCAGAAACTGGTTTGGTGTGAAGTTTGAGAATATTTTTGACAACACAAGGTTTCTTGGCACGAACCTATACAGCGGCACCCGTTATAAAATCTTTGCCGAATTTTACCAGGAGATCGCCGATGGGTTTGACGACCTGGTTGTGTTTGGTGCCGATTTCAGGCATTATTTAAGGATACACAGAAGCCTGATATGGGCTAATCGTTTTGCTGCAAGCACTTCGCAAGGTTCGAGCAGGCTGATATACTACCTGGGCGGGGTTGACAACTGGACCAATCTTACACCCCTTAAAACACCTACTTTTATTCCTTTAAGCGAGATACCTATTGATGAAACAGCAAATTACGCTTACCAGACTGTTGCAACCAATATGAGGGGCTTTTCACAAAACATCCGCAACGGAAATAATTTTGCTCTTTTCAATTCTGAAATACGCTGGCCGGTTATAAAATATCTTGCAAATCACCCTTTAAGCAACAGTTTTCTCGAAAATTTCCAGGTTGTCGGGTTCTTCGATGTTGGCACGGCCTGGTCGGGAAAAACACCCTGGTCTGGTGAGAATGCATATGATTTTACAGAATTTGAGAGAGGTGAGATAAGGGTCAAAGTTGATTCAGACCGCGAACCGGTCGTGGCCGGATATGGTTTTGGGCTCAGGAGCCAGTTACTTGGATATTTTGTGCGGTTCGATTGGGCCTGGGGCATTGAAAACAACCAGATACGCGATCGTGTGTTTTATTTCTCATTAAGTCTTGACTTTTAATTATTATGACACTTACAGAACTTTTTTTATTAATCCTGGTAGGGCTTGCAGCAGGGTTCCTTGCCGGGACTTTCGGCGTTGGCGGAGGAATTATTATCGTACCGGCACTTGTTTTCGTGTTTGGTATGTCACAACATGACGCGCAGGGTACAAGCCTTGTTGTGCTTCTTTTCCCAGTTGGTATCCTTGCAGTCTGGAACTATTACAAACAGGGCTATGTGAATTTTAAATTTGCCCTCGTGCTGATCCTGTTTTTTATTATTGGGGGATATTTTGGTTCAAAATTATCAATTGGCCTCAATCATAATACCTTAAAAAAATTATTCGGCATTCTTATGTTGGTTGCAGGTGCACAAATGATTTTTGGTAAATGAAGAAAAATGAAAAAATTCATTTTAGAATTAAAAATATGCATATAACTTTACGGCCTAAATTTAAATTTCATTATTATGGCTTATGTAATTGGTGATGATTGTACTGCATGCGGTACCTGTATTGGCGAATGTCCTGCCGATGCTATTTCTGAAGGTGATATTTATAAAATTGATCCTGACAAATGTACTGATTGTGGTGCTTGTGCTGATGTATGTCCGGTAGAATGCA
Organism: Bacteroidales bacterium; assembly: GCA_016936215.1. Classification (GTDB taxonomy): domain Bacteria; phylum Bacteroidota; class Bacteroidia; order Bacteroidales; family UBA10428; genus JAFGPL01. The sequence continues at coordinate 10,780 of JAFGPL010000290.1, read as the reverse complement.
TTAGTCCGGCATAATAAATATTACAGCTCAAAATACATGTCCACCCGCCAGCGGGTGGACTTTTTTTTTGTCGCTTTTCTTAGTTCACCCTATTACAGGATAAATGAATTGAATGAAAAAGAGTTCATTCTTTTGGATATATTTGTAAAAAAAGCAGCAATGACTGAAATACTTGCATTGATCGTCGGCATCGCAATCGGGGCTACAGGAGTTTATTTCATACTTAAAAGCAGGTTCTCCGGTTTAAAAATGGTAAGCGATGAAAGAATAAACCTGCTTCAGGTAAGCATTAACGAACTTAAGAAAAACAATGAAGATAAAGAGCAGGCACTGTTTACCCTCAATGGTCAGTATAATTCGAAGCTGGCAGAATATAAAGCCCTTGAACTAAAACTATCGGAACAAAAAAAAGAGATAGACGACCTTCAGCAACGCTTCACCGTAGAGTTTAAAAACCTTGCCAACGAGATACTTGAAGATAAGAGCAAGAGGTTCACCGAACAGAACAAGATCAACCTTAACGAAATTTTAAAACCTTTAAATGAAAAAATAAAAGACTTCGAAAAGAAAGTTGAAGAAACTTATGATAAGGAGTCGCAGCAGCGCTTCTCACTGAAAGAAGAGGTAAAGAGGCTTGCAGAACTGAACCAGCAGATTAGCCGCGAAGCGAACAATTTAACCAAAGCGCTGAAAGGGGAGGCAAAATCGCAGGGAATGTGGGGGGAAATAATCCTTGAGGGCATACTCGAAAAATCGGGATTGGTAAAAAACAGGGAGTATTTCATCCAGGAATCTTTCAGGGGTAATGATGAGAAAAGGCTTCAGCCCGATGTTATTCTTAAGTACCCCGGGGACAGAAATGTAATAGTGGATTCAAAAGTATCGCTTACTGCTTTTGAAAGATATATTTCTGAAGAAGATGAACAAAGACGCGAAATTGCCTTAAAAGAGCATCTTACATCGGTGCGCAGGCATATCCAGGAACTGAGTGCTAAAAACTACCAGGATTTGTACCAGTTAAATTCCCTTGATTTTGTGATGATGTTTCTCCCGGTTGAACCCGCCTATATGCTTGCAATTCAGTTTGACCCTGAAATATGGCAATATGCATACGACAGGCGTATATTGATTATCAGCCCAACAAACCTGATTGCCGCGCTTAAAATGATTGTAAGCCTGTGGCGGCAGGAGAACCAGAACAAAAATGCCCTCGAGATTGCCCGTCGAAGCGGCGAACTGTACGATAAATTTGTCGGCCTGATAGATGATCTTATTGATGTAGGGAACAAATTAAAGCAAACACAAAAAAGTTATGAGGCATCTATGAATAAACTCACCCTGGGAAAAGGAAGTATTGTGAAACGCGCCCAGGACCTCAGGGAACTGGGGGTTAAATCAAAAAAAGACCTTCCGCAAAACATACTCGACAGGGCAGAAATGGATGAAAACCTTCAATAGGCTTTTAATCCAGATTCCTAAACTCCTGCAAATCATACATCCAACTTTCAACATTGTATACATTTTCGGTTTCGGGTTCTAAAATATTCTTTTTAATAACGTTGGTATAACTTTTCAGCATCCATTCTTCCACGGCATAAACATATTCTGCTTCATGGGTGCATAGCAACTCTTTCATCTCATCAGTACTTTCAGAATTCCAGCAATTTACATCTACCATCCAAAGTTCAATATCCTGGATTTCTTCTTTTTCAGTAAATACTGCCCCGGAACCCGGGTACAGAAGGTAGTTTGATTCATTGTCCCATTTTATTTCCTGAATGATTTTATCAAGAAACCTTAGTTCTTCAGAAATTGAATTTCGCGAATTGAGCTGTCCCATTGCCATACAAGCAAATGCCGGTGAAAATGCAAAAAAAATAACCACCGGCCTGATCCTTTTTAATATCTGAAGTTTTGCATTCATAACTTTAAGTTTGGTTGATTATGCCAATGTTTATCACTTATCGTGCCAAACGCTATATAAATCATATATTCAACATATTAACATTGAATTTCTAAAAATGAAAAAATGTTAAAAGTGGCCGGATAAGAACATTTTTTGTACGAATACGAACGCCTGTTACATTAATGATTATTGGTATGGATATTTTTTTTCCTGGTATTTATGTCTTTTTGAAATTCTAAAACATAAAAAACAATTTGTTAACTTATTACAATTGATTTTAAGATGTTGCAGATTATTTTTTTGGTTATGGTTGAAATAAATATGCTTTAGATCGGGACAAGGATATTTACTCAGAATTTTCTGCTTCGGAACCTGAAGAGTATCCGGATGGTGAAATCACGATAGCAATTTCACCTTTTACCGGTTTCTTTGAAAAATAATTGCAAAGTTCAGCAAACGTCCCCCTTGCTGTTTCTTCGTACATTTTGGTTAATTCGCGCGAAACAGATGCCTGCCTCCCGGCCCCCAGGTATTCCGATAACTGTTGCAAGGATTTTAATAACCGGTGAGACGATTCATACAGGACAATGGTACGTTTTTCACCTGCCATTTCTTTCATACGGGTCAATCTGCCCTTTTTATGTGGTAAGAAGCCTTCAAAGCAAAAGCGGTCTGTCGGAAAACCCGAGTTCACAAGGGCGGGTATTAAAGCCACTGCACCCGGCAGGCATTCAACCTCAATATTATTCTTAACACATTCTCTTACAAGCAAAAAGCCTGGGTCGGAAATGGAAGGGGTACCGGCATCGGAAACCAGCGCAATAGTCTGTCCTGATTGCAACAGGGATATCAATTGCATTAATGTTTTGTGCTCGTTATATTTATGAAACGGCCTTGTTTTGGTGCCAATCTGGTAATGTTTTAACAAGATACCTGTTGTGCGGGTATCTTCACATAGTATAAGGTCCGATTCTTTTAATACCCTTAAGGCCCTTAATGTAATATCTTCAAGATTACCAATAGGGGTGGGGACAAGAATAAGTTTACCCATTTTTACCGGTTATAAATTTACGCCTGATGAGTTCCAGGATTTTCTGTACCGCCTCGCTGTCCATATCCCATTGAAAGTTTTCAACAAGGTAATTATAAGCTTCATTAAAATCGTGTGCATTATTAAGAAATTCCAGCGTGTGGTTGTATTTTTCAACACTGCCCTGAAACAACTCCCTGATAAAAAGAAACCGTTCGTTAATGCCAATGGCTTCCGAAATATTCGCCAGGGGCTTTGATTGCAGTTTTGCCGACAAATCGTAAAAAGTCTTAGACTGAAAAAGGTTGTCGTGCAATGAGGCTGGTTGCTTTTTGAAACGGTCGGAAAGTATTTTGGGTGGCTCGGCGTTGTCAGATTCAGGTTTTAGTAAATCTGGCTTTTTTTCATCTGCGTGGGGCAGTGGTTCAATTTCTTTGTCAATCTCAGTATGTTCATTCCCAATTTCGGATTCTGTTGGTTTAATTACCGGTTTATCTTCAGACTTAGGAGGAACCAATGAAGTTCCTGATTTATCAGTAGTTGCAACAGTATCGTTCACGGCATATTTTTTTAACATAAGCAGAACATCGTACAAATTACGTGTCTTGGCAAGCACAAGATCAAGTTCGAGCGCCGGAACAGATTGGTTTTCAGCGAATCCATTCACTATTACGGCAAGTTCTTTTATGTTTTCAGATAAAATGTCAATAGTATGTTTATAATCCATTTTGTTTTCCGGTAAGATAATTTTATCAAAAAATTATATTTGTAAATCAATGTCGTTTAATTAAGCTTTGTGAATCTTTGAGACTTTTGTTTTCGTGGCAAAAATACCTTAGCCTCAAAGCATCAAAGGCAAAAGAAGATCATTTAGTTAACTTGAAATATATGATGTTTCTCTTAACTAAACGACAATGATTTGTAATTTAACGTTAAAATTAGAAAAATCTTATTATAATGTGTGACGAATACTATATTAATTCCCCTGCAAAAAGGGGTTGGATAGAGGTAATAGTTGGTTCAATGTTTTCAGGTAAAACCGAAGAACTGATCAGAAGGCTTAAAAGGGCAAGGCTGGCCAATCAAAAGGTAAAAATATTCAAGCATGCCCTTGACAACCGTTATGCTACCAACGAGGTGGTGTCGCACGATGATAATTCCATTGCTTCAATTTCTGTTGCCTCGGCCAAGGAAATACTGGCCCATCTTTCAGATATTGAGGTTATTGGGGTAGATGAAGGTCAGTTTTTCGCGGATGACCTTATTGAAATATGCAATTATATTGCTAACTCAGGAGTTCGGATTATCGTGGCAGGGCTCGACATGGACTACCAGGGAAAACCCTTCGGGAGCATACCCCGGTTGATGGCCGTTGCCGATTACGTCACCAAGCTGCATGCAGTGTGTGTAAGGTGCGGTAACCCGGCTATTTACTCACACCGGAAAATTGATAAAGACGACCTGGTGTTGCTTGGGGCTTATGATGAATATGAACCCCTGTGCCGAAGCTGTTATAACAAGGCTGTTAATAAAAAAGATTAGTCACTTTGGTTTTGCATAAAGACTTATGGCAGTCGAAAAGGTAAAAAAATGGTATGCGGTCTACACCAAATCGAGGGCTGAAAAAAAAACTGCCGCCGAATTGGAACTGGCCGGCATTGAAGTTTACCTTCCATTGCAAAAAACAATCAGGAGATGGAGCGACCGGAGAAAAAAAATACTTATCCCGCTTATACGTTCTTATCTTTTTGTAAAAATCACTGAAAAAGACTATTATAATGTAATCCAAGCAAATGGTGTGGTTTCAATTGTGAAATTTTCGGGAAAACCTGCACCCATTCCTGAATGGCAGATTCAAAACCTTAAAATACTTTTGGGCTCGGGCAAATCATTTAAAGTTTCCATAAAAGATTTCCACGAAGGCGACCTTGTAACCATAAAAACCGGTGTCCTCTGCGGTTTAAAAGGTATTGTTAATAAAATAAGGGGAAGGAATAAACTATTTCTAACGCTTGATGCACTGGAACTTAGCATTTCTGTTACCATTCATCCTTCTTTGGTCGAACCGGTAAAAACGACGCAGAACTGATGGTTGATGTTATTTAGAATCATTATAAAGTTTGCATACAGGTAGAAGAATATGATAAATTGATTATATTTGAGGTATTAATTTTAAAATCCACTAAAATGAAAAAAACTTTACTGACTTCAGTTTTTATGCTCTTTGTGGCTGTTGCCGGTGTTTTTGCAGGCAATGCTGATTTGTTCAGTTACGACAGGAATGAACTGAACAATGAAATGGCAGAATTAAGTGCCCTTGAAAATTATGTGAAAGTGAATGAAGGCCTGACCCTGACAAACCTGGTGGCAGAAAATAACCCATTGGTTTCAGGTATTTCGGTTAGCAATCCTTTCGGTATAACCGGTATGTTCGGTGAACCTCCCCTTGGTATTCCATCGTTTTGGTGGGGCTGTGTAATCGGGGTTTGGGGTATTGCTGTTGTATACTTCGTAACCGAAGATAAGGAAGAAACCATGAAAGCCCTTAAAGGTTGTGTTGTCGGAACACTGGTTGGTGTTGTTATTTACTTTGGGGTATATGTATGGGCACTGGGTTATGCAGGATTTTTCTAGAATTTTAAGATGTATTTAAGATTATTTTTATTATTTATTTTCATGTTGCCCAAATTTAGTTTTGGGCAACATTTTTTTAGGATTGAGGGTGATATCACCATTAAAGAAAAAGGTGACCTCCAGTCTCAATTGACTATTGGTAAATTTTATTACGATAAAAATATAGGCAAATTAGTCTATAACCTTAATTTCCCTGAAAAGCAGACTTTAGTCTCGAGAGATACTGTTTTGTACGTTTTTTCAGGAGATTCACTGGTTAACCGGACAAAAGGTTTTGACATGACGAAATTCTCAATTTTTAACCTGAGCCTCGAGAACCAGTTGAATAATTACGGGTTGGAAAAATCATTTTACAATATCGAAAAAGTTGAAAATGAAGGCGGTATGGTAATTTCCACATGGGCGCCGGGCAAAACTCAGCAAAAGCACTTTGGCAATGTTATTATTTCTGTAAAAGATAACCGCCTTTACGGAATCGTATTCATGAACCCGGCCGGTGAAGTGGTAGGCAAACAGTTTTTCGAAGATTACACCGTGGTGAACGGACTGGCTTTTCCGAAGCAGATGGTAAAATTTGCCTATATGGGGGACAAAAAATCAACCCAGGTTACCACTTTCGATAATATAAAAGTCAATAACCTGAATGAAAAATATTATTACGACTATCCTCTTCCTGCTCATTAGTGCGAATATTTTTAGCCAGACCATTGAGGATATTCATAAATTTTCACAACTGAACAATATCGGGGATAAAACCGACAGGTATACTTATGCCAGGAGTTACAACAACGAGGTTGAATTTATTTTTACCCGATTGTTTCTTTTTTATAAAAATTTTATCTCTTCCCAGGATGCCAGCAGTTGCACGTTTACACCATCATGTTCAGAGTATGCTATCCAGGCAATTAAGAGACAAGGTGTGATTATCGGCACAATTAATTTTTTCGATCGTTTTGCCCGGTGCAATGGCCTTAGCCCTGAACATTATGAATTAGATTACGAAAAACGGGTTTTAATTGATCCGCCCAGAGATTTTAAATATGAAATGCTTGAATAGAACATTTATATCAATAATAATTACCTTTTTATTTTTTAGCCTTTACGGACAAGACCTGTTCAATAAACCCAATTCATTGAATTACGCAGGTTACCTTTTTACAGCTGGTGAATATAGTTTGGCTGCGAGAGAATACGAGCGCATCATTTTTCTCGACAGCACAAACCTGCAGGCAAAATTATCTCTCATAAGGTCGTACAGGTTTGAGGGAAATTATCAGAAAGGAATAGATAAAACCAACCTGTTCTTTAAAGAGTATCCTTCCATCCCAAAGGAGGTTGCATCCGATTATGGGAAAATGCTGTTGCACGAAAAACAGTATACACAGGCTTCAGAATTTCTAAACATTAGTAATAGCCTTACCCAAAATGAGAAAGTTTTTTTTCACCTGTCGGGGTTAATGCTGCAGGAAAATTACAATGAGGCGGGTTTATATCTTGCTTCACATGCTGAACCCGGGGATGGTTATGTTACAGACTATTCAAAATTGTTGCAGCTTGAAAAAGATTTCAAATATAAAAAGCCGGGGATAAGCATTGCGCTTTCATTAGTGCTGCCGGGAAGCGGCAAAGTATATTCAGGCTACTGGAAAGACGGACTCATTGCATTTGTTTTTGTCGCGGCCAATGCTTACCAGTCGTATCGCGGATTCAGCAAAAACGGTGTCGAAAGTGTTTATGGCTGGGTATTTGGCGGATTAGCCACGGGTTTTTATATCGGCAATATATATGGATCGGGTAAGGCAGCAAATAAGCGAAACAAAGTATTCAGACATCATTTACACCACCAGGTTGAAGAAGTATTTAATTCATATTATTAGTATTTTTATTTTGCCGGTTTACCCGCTTACTGCACAAAACCTGGAACAAACTATGGCTTATGCAGACCAGCAGGCAGGGTGGGGTAATTATAACGAGGCCATCTCATTGTACCGTCGTGTCTTGTTTTTTGACACGCTCAACAACTCCTCTGCTGAGGTTTGTAAAAAACTGGCATCGTGTTATATCGTTACAAAAGACTATGTTAAGGCCAGGGAATTCTCTAAAATTGCCGGAAACCTTGCCAATAATGACAGCGTGCGCAATGAAATGATTTTTCAGACAGCTTATTTATACTTGCTTGAAAATGACTATAATTATGCACTTATTGAATTATATGGGATTAACGACCTGGGTACAACGTATTTTGAGTCGAAAAAGAATTTTTACCTGGGGGTAGCCTTATTCCAGCAGACCGATTATAAAGAATCAAGGGAATATTTTGCCGGATGCATTGACAGCGCCGATAAGGAAAGTCTTCAGGCTTTAAATGATGTTTTTGACCAGATTAAAAAGATTGATAAAAGGTACAATCCCAAAACCGCGAAAATTCTGAGCATTTTCATTCCGGGTAGCGGTCAGGTTTATAGCGGGGATTTTAAAGGCAGCGTAAACTCATTAATTCTTACAGCCGGTCTTGCTGCCTTATACATAAACTCTGCCATTAATTATACTTTTATAGATGCCACCGTTTCAATTTTACCATGGCTTCAACGATATTACCAGGGAGGATATGAAAACGCTGCCCGTTCAGCCATCATTAAAAAAGAACGGAAAATAAAAGAACAATACCATCAGGTAATATCGGTTATAGAAAAGTCGAAACTCTAATTTCTGATGCCAATGAGTGAAGATGCCCTCAGGTATAAAATCGGCATAAGCCTGATACCGAAAATAGGCCCGATTCTTACCAGGCGTCTCATTGCCTATTCCGGAAGCCTCGACGCTGTTTTTAATGAAAAAAAGAGCAGCCTGTTAAAAATTCCGGGTTTCGGGGATAAAATTGCAAAAGAGATTAAAAGCGCCAAAGTGCTTGATATCGCTGATAAGGAAATCGAATACATTAAAAAAAACAACATCACCCCGCTATTTTATCTTGATGAAAACTATCCACAGCGGTTAAAACAGTGCGAAGATGCACCGGTAATCATATACATGAAAGGCAAGACCGACCTGAACAGACAAAAGACACTTAGTATCGTCGGTACAAGGAGTGCCACCGATTATGGAAAAGAGCTTTGCACAAACCTGCTGGAAGGATTAAGTACAAGCCATAACGACGTGTTGATTATCAGCGGATTGGCTTATGGTATAGATATATGCGCGCACAAGGCTGCACTTAAGAACAACCTCCATACCATTGCCGTATTAGGGCATGGACTTGGTACCATTTATCCCTCCACGCATCGTAATATAGCTGAGCAGATTGTAGGCCAGGGGGCGTTGCTAACAGAATTTACAAGCAAGGAAACCCCCGAGGCCCCGAACTTTGTGAAGAGAAACCGCATTATTGCCGGCCTGGCCGATGCTACCATTGTTGTTGAATCGGGCGAAAAGGGTGGGGCCCTGATTACTGCCGATCTTGCAAATTCATACAACCGCGATGTATTTGCCTTTCCCGGAAGAACAATTGACAAATACTCAGTGGGTTGTAACAAGCTGATCAAAACCAATAAAGCAGCCCTGATCGAAGATTATAAAGACCTCGAATACCTGATGGGATGGCAGGCCCGGAAAGCAAATGAAGCCACTCAAAAATTCCTGTTTACAGAACTGAACGACGAAGAAAAAATGGTGATGGAACTGTTTGAAAAGAACGCCGAACTCAGCATTGACCAGATTGCTTTGCAATGCAATGTCCCTGTTAGCAAAATATCTTATCTTCTTATTAATCTTGAATTCAACGGATTAATAAAGTGCCTTCCGGGTAAAGTTTATAAAAAAACAGGCTGATTTGTTTTTCAATGGGCTAAAACGAAGGATAAAATGCATAAGGAAAATGCTTGATCTCTGTATTATTGATAATCGAGATTACATCGAAACGGGCTTCAAAATCCATGTCGTTGCCCGATAAATATGCTTCGGCAGCTTCAATAAGACGTTGCTGTTTCTTCTCATCAACGGCTTCTTCAGGCTCGCCAAACCGGGAGTTTTTTCTGGCTTTAACCTCTACAAAAACAATTTCTTTATCTTTCAGCGCAATAATATCAATTTCTTTGTGATCAAAACGCCAGTTGGTTTCAAGGATTTTATACCCTTTGTTTTCGAGAAAAAGCTTTGCAACCTCTTCACCCTGTCTGCCTTTTTGGGTTTTGCTTTTCACAGGCAACTAATTTTTTTAAATGAAACTTATTTGTGTACCAGCATCATTTACGTTAATCTCTACATGGCTGCCCATCAACAAGGCAAGATTGGGGTACATGTGCCCGGCATCGAATCCGAAAATTACCGGGTAGTTATAATCTGCCACCGATTCGGCAATTACCTCATAGGCGGTTTTTCCATATACAGGGTCGGTATCTGTGATTTTTGTCATCCCTCCTACAATCATTCCTTTCAGGCCGGCCAGTTTGCCGCTGAGTTTCAGGTTCATCATCATCCTGTCTATATGATAGATTACCTCATTTACATCTTCAATAAATAAAATCTTTCCATCAGTATCAATATCAAACCGTGTACCCTGAAGACTGTATATAATGGATAAATTTCCGCCGGCCAGTTCGCCTGTTGCTGCCCCACTTCTGTTATACTGATGATTTGTAATGGAATAGCACAATTTTTCACCAAAAAGGGCTTTTTTCAGCGAACTTATGGATCCATCGTCCCTGCTGTTAACAAAATTTCTGGGCATAATGCCATGCAGGCTGATACACTTCAAATACTTATTCAGGTAGCTGTGCAGGATGGTTACATCGCTGTAACCCACGATCCATTTGGGATGCTGCATGAAACGTGAAAAATCCAGCTTGTCTATAAGCCTGATGATCCCGTATCCCCCCCGCGAACAGAAAATGGCCCTTATCCCGGGGTCATCAAGCATATGCTGCAGATCATCGAGCCTTTCGGTATCTTTTCCGGCGAAAAAATTGTATTTACCGTATAGGTGTTTTCCCCTGAGAGTTTTCAATCCCCAGTCTTTGAGTATTTTTATGGCCGGTTCAATGTCGCTTTTGCTTACAATGCCTGCAGGTGAAACAATACCAACTTTACTGCCTTCTGTCAGATGTGGTGGCCTTATCATAGGCTGCATTTATTTATCAACTAATTTTCGTAAGTAGAGCTGTTTGAATATCTTTGCCAAATTAAACCGAATTATTTAAAAACGCTCTTTTTTC
>JAFGPL010000289.1 GCA_016936215.1 Bacteroidales bacterium | reverse complement strand
GGCACCGAGCCCTATATTTGCGGTAACGTGGGAAGCGGAACGGTTGAGGAGATGTCGAAATGGGTAGAGTACATTACTTTCGATGGTGAGAGCCCGATGGCCAACCTGCGCAAACAAAACGGCCGCAACGAACCCTGGAAAGTTAAATTCTGGGGAGTTGGTAACGAAAACTGGGGGTGCGGCGGACACATGAAAGCTGAATTCTATGCCGACCAGTACCGGCGTTTTGCCACTTATTGCCGCAATTATGGCTCGAACAGGTTGTATAAAATTGCCGGAGGGCCCAATTCAGCCGACTATCATTGGATGGAGGTGATGATGAAGGATATTCCGCACAATATTATGAACGGAGTGTCGGTTCATAATTACACCGTACCAAAAAACTGGCGCGATAAAGGCTCTGCCACACAGTTTAACGAAGAGGAATATTTTACAACCATTCAGAAAACCCTTTTTATGGAAGAACTTGTATCCCGTCACTCAAGCATCATGGACCAGTATGATCTCCGGAAAAGGATCGGTCTTATGGTAGACGAATGGGGTACCTGGTACAATGTTGAACCCGGCACCAATCCCGGCTTTCTCTTTCAGCAGAATACCATCAGGGATGCCATTGTTGCAGCCATCAACCTGAATATTTTTAATAACCATTGCGACAGGGTGAAGATGTCGAACATAGCACAGGTGGTGAATGTTCTTCAGGCAATGATATTTACCGATAAGGAAAAGATGGTATTAACACCCTCTTTTTATGTTTATGAAATGTACAAAGTGCACCACGATGCAGCATTGATACCGCTGTCTTTCCTTTCTCCGGACTATATGCTGGGCGACAGAAAAATTCCGGCCATCAGTGCATCGGCATCAAGAAATAAGAGCGGTGTGGTGCATGTTACACTGTCTAATGCCGATCCAAAAAATGCACAGAGTGTTTCTTTCGAAATAAGAGGGGCATCGGCATCTTCGGCAACTGGTAAAGTGCTTACGGCCAATGATCTGAATGCCCATAATACATTTGAAAGCCCCGATGCGGTTAAGACTGTTGATTTTAAGGATATGAAAATCTCAAAAAATACCCTTACCGTGAAATTACCGGCTAAATCGGTGGTGATGATTGAGTTGAAATAGACACATTGATAATCTTTGCGTAACCATTACTTTGCTTTGCGAAACGCTGTTTAACAATCATTTTGACTGTAATGCGAAATTTTGCAAAGTCACCACAAAGATTAAATAAGTTCAGATTTTTACTGAACATACTTGTTACTTTTCCATTCACCTCTTCAACTCCCCTCCTTTTAAAGGAGGGGCAGGGGTGGTTGGTCACTTCTCCAGCCATAACTTAAACTCCTGCACTTTTTCCCTGCTTACAATCACATCTTCAACTCCCCTTCTTTTAAAGGAGGGGCAGGGGCGGTTTATCACTTTTCCAGCCATCCTTTAAAATCCTGGACTTTTTCACGGCTTACAATGATATCTTTATTCTCATTGTGCAACAATTTCAGTCTCAACCGGCTGTTTGAATACTGTACAATGTCTTTTATTGCTGCGTATGCCACGATATATTGCCTGTTTATCCTGAAAAACTTCGCAGGATCCAGCAAATCCTGTAACTGGTCAAGCGAATAGTTGATGTCATAGTTGTGGTTCGATATAGTTTGCAGAAAAGTGGCCTTTTCGATGCTGTAAAAACAGTTAATCTCTTCAACAGGTACAATCCTGATGTGTTCACCAACCTTTATTACAAACCTGCTTTTGTATTCCCGGGTAAATGACTGCAATATTTTGTCAAAAACCTGTTGCGGGTATTTGTAAACATTCAGGCCGAGAGAACTTTTACGAAACTTATCAAAGGCATTCTTAAGTTCATCATAATCAATGGGTTTCAACAAATAGTCTATACTGTTGACTTTAAAAGCCTTTAAGGTATATTCTTCGAAAGCGGTTGTAAAAATCACAGGGGAAGTAACGATGGCCTTCTCAAAAATTTCAAAGCTCAATCCGTCTGAGAGCTGAATATCCATCAGGATGATATCGGGTGGGGGATTGCTGTTGAACCAGGCAACGGCGTTTTTAACCGATTGAATAACTGCCGGTATTTCAACAGACTTATCATAGTGCATCACCATATCCCGAAGTCTTTCCGCGGCCACGATTTCATCTTCGATTATCAAACAGGTCATGGTGTTTTCATTTCAATTTTGGGCAATTTAACAATAAACTCGTCTCCTGCCTGTATTATTTCAGGCTTCTTTTCGGTAAGGTATTCATATCTTCTGATAAGATTTTCCAATCCGGTACCGGCATTCGGCTGAACACTTTTTCGCTTTTGCAGGTTGTTTTTAAGTATATAGAATTCATTATCTTCCTTCAATTCTATAAGCAGGGGTTGTTCATTTGATACCACGTTGTGCTTGATGGCATTTTCAACAAGTATCTGAAGCGAAAGGGGCGCCACCAGCCCTTCAGTCGTTTCAATTTCCGGCTTGAAAATCAGTCCTTCGCCATGCCTCATTTTTTGCAGGTAGATAAAATCGTTAATGAATTCAAGTTCTTCTGAGATCTTTACTGTTTCTTTTTCTTTCTGTTCGAGCACATAACGATAAATATCAGCAAGTTTCTTAATATACTTTATCGCCATTTGCTGGTCTTTTTCAACAATTCCTGTCAGGGTATTCAACGAATTAAATAAAAAGTGGGGATTGACCTGGTTTTTTAGCGCCTCATACCTGGCCATCAGGCTTTCCTGTTTCAATTTCTCTTCACTCTGAATAGACTTCATCCAGTATTTTGCAAGGTATTGTGAATAGTAAGCCCCAACAATAATAAAATTGATGGTAAGCCCGACAAAACCTGATCCGAGTATGTGACCAATAAGCCTGTTTGAAGGAACCTGAAAGACATATTTATAGTAAACAAAAGGAATAATGATGCTGATAATCAATCCGTAAATAAATATTAGCAAAATAGTGATGGTATTTGCTTTTTGGGCATTTTTTCTCCAGTTGAGCCTTCTGCCTGCCGCACCTGAAATGAATTCGTTGCCCTGCCAGAAACATAAACCAAGAACAAATCCGTATGACCAGCCCTTTATAAGACGCTCTAATGAGTTGAACATATCTTTGCCGTCAAAAAGGAACAGGATGAGAAAAGAACCGGCAAATAATACAGAGAACCCGATGAGTTCTTTCTTAATAAACGTTTTGCTTATTTTCATGGCTTAAAATTAATAAAATTGTGGAGGGATTCCATCCCTTCAAGGGATGGAATCCCTAAATCCTTTATAAACTACTCACCCCCGCATTTTTTCAGCAACTGCGCGTTATAATCCTTTCCCCAGTCGGGCATGAGATCATTTGCCTTTGTGAAATTTTCAAAGAGTTCATTGGCCCTTGTAATCAGCGGACAGGCAGCTTTCATTCCGCCGCCGTATGCCTCGGGTGTGTACATCAGGTTCATTCCTTTTAAATAATAAGAACGGGGATTTTCAGGGTTCAGCTCAATGGCTTTGTCAAATGAGGCCTCAGCCTTCATTGAGTATTCTGTCGCGTTGTTTTGATAATCAAGCGTTATAAATGCCTGGTATAACATTCCCTGAAGGGCATAAATCTCAGACTCTTCTGACTTTATTTTCAAAATTTTGTTTACCAGGTTTTCGCCTTTGTTCACAATGGTTGCCTTTTTTGCTGCATCCTGCTCCCTGAATGAAAGTACAATATAGCAGTATGCTGCATAATACCCCGGCAGCCATTCGTTGGGTTCGGCGTCTGCAATTCTTTCAAAATAATTTGCTACCTGTTGAAAATCCTCCATCTTTTTAATATGGTTCAGCGAATCTATGCCATCGAGCATGGCACGGTTGTAGTCCTGTGAAAACAAACTGAGTGTTAAAACAGTAAGAACGAGTGTTAATGTCATTTTTTTCATAATAAAATAGTATTAAAGTGTTATTTAATTGAGATAAAAATTGCTGCTATAAAGGTGCGTTTTGCAAAAGGTTGTATCGGGTGAGACCTGAAAATGCCCGATGCATCGGGTTCAGCTTCATAATTGTACCCGAATATGTTGTTGAATCCGAAAATATTTTCACACGAAAAATACACAATGGTGAAGTTTCCGAATAGTTGGGTCAGGTAACTCACGTTGATACTGATATCATTGAATGGCTTGGTTTTATCAGACAGGAAATCTTCATTATTGGGATTGTAGTAAGGCCTGCCACTGCGGTATTTATAGGTGGCCCCAACCTGGCTGTTTATTTTTGATATCCATTGTTTCCATACTACAGACAGGTTGTGCTTAGACGCAAAAACCGGAGTAGCCTTCACCTGAAAATCGCGGTATTCTCTTTTGGTATCAAGATAAGAGTAAGATACCCAGTAATCGGCCTGCCTGAAGGTTTGCTTGTCGCGCCAGAAAATATCCACACCCCTGGCATAACCGTTACCATCGTTTGTGAGGTGTGAATATATATAATTGTCCTGATTACCATATTTTATCAGGTGGTCATATTCTTTAAGATAGGCTTCAATTCTGAAAAGTCTGTTGCTGCCCGCATACTGGTAATTGAAGATGAAGTGTGTGGCATTTTCATATGCCAGGCTGTCTGAATTTAGCAGAAATTCGTTGCCAGCATGCTGGTAAAATCTGCCAAAGGCAAGGGATACCTGTTGCCCTTTTGATATTTTATATGCCAGCGAAGCCCTTGGGGCAATATTTGTCTTCCCTGTATAACCTGAATATTCCATACGGGCGCCGGTTCGCAATGCCGCTTTGCTGCTGAGCCTGATATCGGCCTCTGCGAAACCTGCCAGCAGGTTATCCGCGAACTTGAGTTTAAAAACATCAGTCATATAGTTGTTGCGGTATGTTTTTTCGTTTTCGGTATAAAAGTCTTCAATGCCCGATTTAAAGGTGATGTCTTTGTTCAGGTAATACTGCAGGGCAAGTCTTATGTGGGCCGATTTTAGATTGTCTTCCAGCTTGTCGTTGCGGTTGATATTGTAATCCTCATTTGTGAAGTTAACGGCAGCCCCTGCTTTTAACAGCCATTTTTCACCCAGCATGGTACTGTAGGTATTGCTTTGATAAAGGTTTTTATCCCCCAGGGCAATTCTTTCTGTATTTCCGGTATTGTAATTGTTGTAATTCAAAATACTTCGTGATCCTGAATATGAAAGAAACGATTTGAACATTCCTTCTTCCCCGGCTTTCGCCCTGAACCTGAGTTGACCGCTGATACTTTCGGGTACTTTTTCCCAGTCGAGGGTATGCTTTGTCATAGCAAAGTAGGGGGTGAGGTTGCCGTAATCGGTTTCGAGCGTGAATGAAGAGTTTTTAAACCGGTGGGTATGTCCCAGTCCTGCCCCCACATTCAGTAATGATATGCTGGTAACCGACTCTTCTGCCAGGCCGTCGCTGGTAAGCTCCAACACCGATGACAGCGCCTGGCCGTATTCGGCAGAATATCCGCCGGTACTGAACAGTACCCCGTTGAACAGGAAAGGCGAGAACCTGCCCCTTGCAGGGATGTCGGGCATTCGCGAGGTATAGGGGGAAGAGACAAGCATGCCATCCATAAAGGTTTTCATCTCACGGCTTTCGCCTCCGCGCACGATAATCTTTCCTGTTTCACCCTCAGTTTGTGCACCAGGAAGCATGTTCAGGGCACCGTAGATATCGCCCTCTGCATTGGCTGTGGTCACAATATCGAGGGAACTGAGCATCACTGCACGTTTTTTGTCCCCTGCCTCAAAAGTTCCTGCCGAAATAACTACCTGTTGCAACTCGTTTGATACTTCGGCCATGCTGAATTCCAAGGTGATGTTCTTTTTGTCCGGGATAATTGTTTTTTCAATGGTTTCGTACCCGATAAAAGCCACCACCATTACAACAGTGTCCCTGCGTGTTGTGGTAAAGCTGAAATGCCCTGACGTATCTGAAGTTACCCCGGAATAGGTGCCTTTAAGGTAAATATTTGCCCCGGTGAGCGGATTTTGATATTCATCTTTAACCGTGCCCGAGATGGTTACCTGTGCCGCCAGGTGACTTGTCGGTAGCAGTAATAATATTATTATCAATATTTTCATCATTTTTTTGGTTTTTACTCATGCAAATCTCATAATCCATGATCGCATAATAAAAAAAATGATTACCGGTTGTGGAAGTTTAAGGATGAATTGTAAAATATTGCGGATATACCGGTACTGGTTCTGATATATTGGAAAATTAGGAAAAATACCGGAGCAAACATTTGATGTTTAGGGATTGAAATTTACCAAGAAGTGAAGGCTTTTGAATTTAACGGGATAATTCATAGAATAAATCAAATCAATGCTATGCGTGAAATAAATGTACCTTTTGAACAAAAAGTAAGTATATTTGGATGTTAGGTGGCATTAAAAAATAGCAGATGAATAATACTTCATGGAGACATCATTTTATTCCTCAATTTTACTTAAAAGGATTTACGTCCAATGATGGATTATTAAAGATTTATGATATTCAATTGGGGAAATTTATTAAAGGAGGTAAAGAGTTCTCTCCAGAATCATATTTTTTTGAAAAAGATGGAAACTCATTTATAATAGATGATAATAAATATGATTTTATCGAGGATACTTATAAAAAAATTGATAATAATATAGCAGAAATTTTCAACCGAATTAATAATTCATCTGCAAATGAGAATTACCAGTTAAACTCAAAAGATATTGCCTTATTGGAGTATTTTGTTGGTATTATGTATTGGAGAATACCTACCAATTATAATGAAATTAAAAATATAATCGACAGAAAAAGAATAAAAGAACTAGGATTAGTTTTAAAAGATAAAAATGATGAATTAATTGATGATGTTGAACTTGAAAATAAATTACTAGGGTATTTACTTCTCGCCACTAAGTTGTATCTTTGTGTTCATGGAGTATCCGAGAGACCAAATGGAATTTGAGAAGATTT
>JAFGPL010000026.1 GCA_016936215.1 Bacteroidales bacterium | reverse complement strand
TCCTCAAAAAGGTCATTTACGCATGGTAAACTCCCCTTTTTCGGACTTTACGCGCCTCGTCTGCAAACTTTAAAGAACAGCCACACGACTTTATGGACAAACACTAAATAGATTTATATTTAATTAGATAACCTGAAAATAATGGTGATACATATTTATCAGATTGATAATTTTTTAAGATATTTTTTTACATTTTCCCGGATTAAATAATATTAATAATATAGATATATGTATATAATTACATATATTTGCAGAAAATTTCTGAATGAATACCATCGAAATAGAAAAACGTTACAATGTACTTGCTGAAGATAACTGCTGCCTTTCATGCGGGGGTGCGGTAAACCGTTCAAATCCGCGCACTGGCGAAACCTGTGTGGACCTTGGTTGCGGACGCGGAAATGATGTGATGAAGATGGCTTCCCGGGTTGGGAATACCGGGTTTGTTTATGGCATTGATATATCAGATGGCATGCTGGGCAAAGCTCAAAAAACGGCAGAAAAGTTAGGTGTTGGCAATGTTAAATTCATCAGGTCAAACCTCGAAAGCCTGCCCCTGGAAGACAATTCCGTTGACTTGCTGATCTCAAACTGTACCATTAACCATATTTCAGACAAGAAAGCCGTATGGAAAGAAATATACCGCATTCTTAAAACCGGCGGCAGGTTTGTGGTTAGCGATATATACTCAGATAAAGAAGTGCCGGAAGAATACAGGAACAACCCTGTGGCCGTTTCTGAATGCTGGGCAGGTTCAGTTACGAAAGAAGAATACCTGCGGACATTGGTGAATGCCGGGTTTAAAAGCATTGACCTGCTTGAGGAAAGCAATCCCTACCCGAAAGGGAAAATTACTGTAAGCAGTTTTACCATTGCAGGATTTAAATCAAATTCATGTTGTTGTTGTTAACTATTATTTTACATAATCATATTATATGAAAAGCCTGATCAGAAAAAGTGAAACTTCCAAAAAACCGGTGGCACAATGCTGCGCGAAACAGTCAAAAATTGTCGCAGGTTGTCACGATTAAGCCGGTGAAGCTGTCTGAAAAGTTTACTGTAGTGTAACAATCCTTAGATTTGATGGAAGGGAGCCTATTTATGGCTTTAAAACATACCTTCTGAGAGATTCTAAGGCAATATGTGCTTTTTAGACAGTATCTTATATTTAATACTGGTAGTTGCCAAAATGTATTTTTCAAAACACAATATCATTTCAAAAATTGCAGGTACTGATAAGTTCATCCTTGTGAACATTCTTTCAGGAAATGCCGATATTCTGCCTGAAGCAGAATTTTTAAACATTCAAAAAGGAATTTTTCCTGACAGGGAGGAATATATCAGTAAGGGTTATCTCATTGAACATGAGCATGAAGAGGCGCTATTCAGGGAAAAGTATATTGAATTTCTCGAAAGCAGGGATTCGGATGAGGTGCAGTTGTTTTTTGTTACCAATTACACATGCAATTTTAAATGCAGCTATTGTTACCAGGATGAATATGCTGTGCAGGCAACAAACCTCTCTTCAGAAATTATAGATTCTTTTTTCGCATACATCGCGAAATACTTCCCTGCAAGAAGAAAATATGTAACCCTTTTTGGCGGCGAACCATTGCTGCCCGGCACCAGCCATAAAAAGCAGATTGAGTATTTTATCAGGTCGGCAGCAAAGGCCGGCGTTGATGTGGCTGTTGTAACAAACGGGTACAGCCTTTCAGGGTACCTGGAAATATTCAATAATGGCAGGATTCGTGAAATTCAGGTTACCCTCGATGGCACTGAAGATATACATAACCTCAGGCGTCCTCTGAAAAACGGTAAACCTACCTTCACGAAAATTGTGGAAGGAATTGACAAAGCCCTTGATGCCCGACTGCCAATCAACCTAAGGGTGGTATTAGACAGGCAGAATATTATGAACCTGCCCGAACTGGCCTCATTCGCTATTGACAGGGGGTGGGTGCGGAACCCGCTGTTTAAAACGCAGCTCGGCCGGAATTACGAACTCCATCATTGTCAGTCTGAAAACCAGAGGCTTTATTCCAGGTTGTCAATGTATGAGGAGCTGTTTAAACTGGTGGAAAAATATCCCCATATTCTTGAATTTCACCGGCCAGCGTTCTCGGTTTCAAAGTTTCTGTTTGATGAAGGAAAGCTTCCTTTTCCCCTCTTCGATTCCTGTCCCGGTACTAAGACAGAGTGGGCATTTGATTATACAGGAAAAATATATGCCTGCACTGCTACAGTGGGCAAGCCGGGAGAAGAACTTGGCACATTTTTCCCCGAAGTGCAGCATTCTGCCAAAATTATTGAGGAATGGGAGGACCGAGATATACTTTCTGTTAAAGAATGTAAAGACTGTTCGGTACAGCTTGCATGTGGCGGCGGTTGCGCTGCGGTGGCAAAAAACAATACCGGTGCAATCTGCTCGCCCGATTGCAGGCCGATAAAAGAATTAATCGGGTTGGGGGTAGGGTTATATTTTAAACAGGTGATTGAACAGGAGGAAAAATGAAGGAAATAAATTCGAAAGATTTTGAAAAAGAGGTGATAGGGGGTGGTAAGGTGGCATTGGATTTTTACTCGACCGAGTGTCCTCCGTGCGAAGCGCTTGCACCAAAATTTGAATCGGTAGCAGAATTGTTTGGCAACCATGTAAAGTTTTTGAAAATCTTCCGGCAGGAAAACAGGGAACTGGCTGAGAAGCTTGGTGTGAAATCATCACCTACCGTTTTGTTTTTTGATAACGGAAAAGAAGTCGGCAAACGATTTTCAGGAGGGATTAAACGTTCAGACCTTATCTCCGGGATGGGGCATCTTTTGTCGGCAAAGGAGATTGAAAGGCTGAAAAGCAACATCATGCCGGTTGTTTCAGAGTACGATGTCATTATCCTCGGGGCCGGTCCTGGCGGACTGGCAGCAGGGCTGTACCTTTGCCAGGCCCGTATCAACACGGTGCTGGTAGATGTTGGCCTTCCCGGTGGTCAGGTAGCTTCTACCCACCAGGTATCAAATTATCCCGGTTTTATTGATCCTGTACCGGGGTACCTGCTTTCACATAACATGTCGGAGCAAACAAAAAATTGCGGTACCGAATACAAGGTGGCTGTTGATGTTACAAAGGTTGACCTGCATAAGAAGGAGATAATTATTGATGAATACGAAACAATCAGGGCGAAAAAAATAATTATTGCCACAGGAGCTTCGCCCAACCTGCTAAATATACCAGGCGAAAAAGAGTACAAGGGACAAGGGATATCGTATTGTGCTACCTGCGATGCAAAGTATTACAACGACAAAGAAGTAGTGGTTATCGGCGGGGGCAATTCGGCCATCGAAGAGGCAGATTTCATCTCAAAATTTGCAAAAAAAGTTACGATAGTTCATCAGTTTGATAAATTGCAGGCAAACATGACAGCGCAGGAGAAAGCATTTGCCAATCCGCGCATTGACTTTGTCTTTGAAAGTGAGCCCAGGTCATTTATAAAGAATGACTATAAAATGATTGTTGAGATCGAACATTTGCCTGACGGGAAACGAAAGCAAATTGAAACCGACGGGGTTTTTATTTTCATAGGGATGAAACCAAATATCGGGCTTTTCGCAAATCAGCTTCAGTTAGACCAATGGGGGTACATCAAAACCGATGAAGACATGCGCACCAGCCTCCCCGATGTTTTTGCCGTAGGTGATGCAGTAAGCAAAAAGTACCGTCAGATAACAACTGCAGTGGCTGATGGTACCATCGCGGCCATTGCTGTCGCCAAAGAATTGGATGTTTAATGTTAAAATTATTTTTAAAATGGTAAAGAATATTTTTAAAAAATATGGCCTCTACCTTCTTTTTGCACTGGCAGGTGCTATAGGAGGTTATTTCTACTGGTATTATATTGGTTGTAAATCAGGCACATGCCCTATTACATCTGTTTGGTACTCTACCAGCCTGTATGGTGCACTGCTTGGTTACCTCGCGGGCGACCTGGTATTGTCTTTTGTCAGAAAAACCGGCAGGAAAAAGCTGGCAGACGAAAACAATAATCAAAATGTTTAAAGAATGAAGTATTATATTTCGAAAATTTTAAAAGATATTTCTTTTGACGAAGCTGTAAATTATGTCACAGAGCTTCTTAAAGAGCAGGGATTTGGGATAATAACCCAGATTGATGTTAAGCATACCATGAAGGAAAAACTGGATGTTGATTTCAGAAAATATAAGATTCTCGGGGCCTGCAACCCAGGTTTTGCATATAAAGCCCTTCAACTTGAAGATAAGATTGGTACCATGCTCCCCTGCAATGTTATTGTGCAGGTTAATGATGCAGGCGAAGTAGAGGTTGCCGCCATTGATCCGGCTGCATCTATGATGGCTGTTGAGAATGCCAGGCTTGCAGAAATTGCCTCGGAAATCAGGCAACGGCTTGAAAAAGTAATAGCAAACCTTTGAAACAATAAATCAGCATAAGATTGTCCGTAAAACCAAAGTGGGCTTTACAGACAATCAATACTTCAGATAATTTTATTTTACCGGAAACCAGATGATAGTCTGGTATTTTTGCGGGTCTTTTTCCGCATTCGGATCGGTAAGGTATATCTCCCATGATGTTCCGTTATCTTTGAGGTTATAGTCTTTCACATACTTTTGCATGGTTTCGTAAACAGGCATCATGTTTTCGTAAGGGCCTACATACATGGTGCTTACAACCTTCATTGCCTCAAACTCCTTATACTTAACTTCCCCGTCTGTTTCGATGCTGGAAGCAACAGGCACTCCAGCTTCAAAAACTGTATTTCCTTCAGGATCAAATGAATAATAAACGGCAAATGGAGGCCCGGATGGTGAGACCTGTTTTTGTCCCATATACGCGAATAACTTACCATAAAGCTCTCCCATTTTGGGGCCAACCTGGCTGGTTGGTACTTCGGCTTTGATTACCAATGTCTTCTGGACCGCGATGTTTTTAACTTCAATTTTGGGCCCTGCAGGGCAATCTTGCGGTTTGTCCTGTGCAGAAACCAATACATTAAATCCGGTGAAAAACAACAATACTGTAATCGTCATAAAAAATGGTCTGGTTTTCATAATAAATTAGTTTTAAAAAAGTTGATAAATTATGAAAGCAAAAATAACATGGCAGAATGACAACCCTATGTCAGCAGGATTTAAATTATTGTAATTAAATTTAGATTTCTCTAAAATGCGTTGAAAATAAAATATATATAACGGGGTGTTTTTAACAGTTGGTGATAAAGCTGAAGCCCCGGTATTTATTTATCCGGTCATAATATATTAGCGTTTGATCAAAAATCAATAACCTTTCAACCTGACAAACAGTTAAAAACTGTAATCCCCAAGTTTAAAATTATTTATTACCCGGTATATGGAAACATTTGTGATAAAAGGAACATTAAAAACACCTGCAGTTATTTTCAACCCCGACGGAAACCTTATAATTAAAGGTAAATCAATTCCCGAAAGTGTATTCAGCCTGTATGCCCCGGCCATTCAATGGCTCGAGGAACTCAATACCGAACATGTCATTTTCAATGTAGACCTTGAATACATAAACAGCGCGTCGAAAGTAATGCTCCTGGAGCTTTTCAGGGTGCTTGAGGCAAACAGTCAGGTCAAAACCATAAGGGTAAACTGGCATTTCGATGCCGACGATGAGGATAGTTATGATACAGGCAAGATTTTTGAAGAGTCGCTTACCCGTTCCCGTTTCACTTATGTAGATTATGTGACGAGCTAAAAGAAAAATAGATTTTTACTTCATACAGTATTATTGTTCTAATCGTCAACCTGAGTTACTGCTATTTCTTCTATTGTTTTTGGCAAGTATGTAAAACAGAAATTGTTACAGTATTTTATTATTCCAAATTATTTTATTTACAGACTTATTGTTGTTTGATCCTATAATCAGGTATTTGGTTCAGTAAGTTCGGTTTTTATGGCCGTAATTTCAGCAATATGTTGAAAGAAAACGGATTAATAATTTGGGTTAAAGGTTTAAAATTAGAAAAAGAGGCTGTGTAAAAAGTCAATAGGTAAAGTCATCACCTGTCTGACATTCCAGGCAGGCGATGACGGTTTCAAAATAACTGACTTTTTACACAACCTCTTTGATTCTCAATTGTATTACTTTAAATATCTATCTTACTGAGCTACTCCGGTAATTATGCCCTGAACCACATCAATGGTTATGGTATAGGTACCTGATACCAAATCGAGGAAATTCAGGTCACCGCCATTTGGCCCGCTCCATAGGTCGGTTGGAACATCTTTAAAAGAGGTATAATCACGTGTATTGCCCCAATTACCGGATTCCGGGAAGAAACGCCATTCTGTACCTGCCACAAGTTCTGAGGTTTCAGTAAATTTCTCCCCACGTATCCATGTCATTGATGTACCAAAAGACCAGCTGTTAAACCCACCTACACGATACATGGTAGGCATCTCTGCGGGTTCCAGTGTAATTGTTAAATCAAGGGTTGAAACAGTAATTTTATATATACCTGTAGTTCCGGTAAATAGGAAATTGGCATCGCCTCCATTAGGCCCGGACAATTTTTCATCAATGGTTCCATCAGCAAATGTATTATAATTCCATTGCACTGCACCCCAGGATGGTGATTCAAAGAATCTCCATTCATTACCATTTGTAAATGTCTCAATACCTACAAATACACCTCCACCCATATGTCTCAATGCCAGTGGATCTCCCAGGTTCCAACCCTGATCACCCCCGATAATGAAGAATGTAGAAGGAAACAGCTGCTTTTCAATTACAACAGTTTTTTCATTTAAATCAACAGTAATGGCATAGGTGCCTTGTTCACCGGCAAACTTAAAATTGTTATCGCCATTATCTGCAAACTCTGCAGGTATTCCGCCGGTAAAGAAAGAGTAGCCCCATTGATCACCATTATTGAAATTCTTCAGTTCAAAAAACCTAAACACAGAATCAGGCAGAAGTTCAGCAAATCCCGAATACACCAATGGTGATACACTAGCCAATTCTACAGCATTGTCTGTGCTCGGGCCACCTATCAGGTAAACAGGAGGAATATCAGGATTGTAAGGGGTGATATCAACTGTTAATGGAGTTGAATAAACACTGTCAAGATTTACAGATACAATCGTTGACACTACCCTGAACTGCACTTTGGCAGGCAAATCCGGTGTTTGTGAAAATTTGTCCGTCAATAGCGTGTTAAGTTTTTCTATATTAATTTCTGCAAACAATTCTGTAGTAGTTGCCAATTCTACAGCATTTTTAAAACCATCACCTTCAATATCCATTTCCAGGATATAGGTAATTGATGTCGGGTATCCATAATCAGTAGAATCCCAGGTGATTTTTTCAAAGTTATTGTTTGCTTCTGCATAGGTTAATACATAAGAGGTCTTTGATAAATTTGCAATTGTACCTCCGGTCACCTTGGTAATGTCTAAAGTCACTTTGTCTGTAATATCATCTTCACATGCGAGTGTGAAGAATAGCAGTAGAAATATTAAACTTGAGTTTATAATATTTTTCATAATTTTTTTGTTTTAATAACCGTTGTTTTGAACAAGATTTGGGTTAGCGTTTAACTGAGCGGCAGGAACAGGATATCTGTCACGATATGGTTCAGTTGGTTTACCTTCTTTCACACCGCCTTTCCATGGCCATACATATGAACCCGCTGAAAATTTCCCGAACCTTATTAAGTCTGTTCTTCTGTGTCCTTCCCAGTATAGTTCACGTGAACGTTCATCCATCAGAAAATCAAGGGTCAGCTCACTTTGATTAATGGTACCGACACCAGCCCTGTTACGTAAATCATTTACATATCCTACAGCAATATCCACAGAGCCACCTCCGCCGCGTACCACTGCTTCTGCATACAATAAATAAGCATCTGCCAATCGGAACATTGGAAAATCTGTATCAGGATGCGTCCCCTGATCTGAATCTGAAAAACTTCCATCGAGTTTTTTGTTAGAAAATTTGACAGACATGTAACCATCGGTAAACAAAGCCGGATCGTTGATTTCCAAACTTTGGCCGTCGGACCAGAAAAGCGCCCTTTTATCACCATTTTCAAAGAGGTTAACCAAAGTAGGCAGGCACCTCATGATTCCCCACTGGGCGTTAAGCCCAACGGTATCGTGGGCAGGAATCGAACCACCGCCAAGTGCGCCTGCAATTAAGAATGTGGTTCCACCCCAAGATTGTGTTTGTGCACCGT
Source organism: Bacteroidales bacterium (assembly GCA_016936215.1). Classification (GTDB taxonomy): domain Bacteria; phylum Bacteroidota; class Bacteroidia; order Bacteroidales; family UBA10428; genus JAFGPL01. The sequence goes on along the minus strand of JAFGPL010000026.1, from coordinate 11,317 downwards.
CAAATATCAATGGGAAAATAATTTCCGGACTTTTATGGTTATCAGCAACAAAATTCTGACGTTGGATTACCGATAATTCATAAGGCCCTGCAATAACCTTCTCTAATGCGGCTAAAGCGTCAGCATACCGGTTTTGCTTGATATAAGCTTCAGCATTCATATATAATTTTGCCAAAAGCATATAAGCTGTAACCTTGTTTGCCCTTCCGTAAATGAATGGTGCATCCTGAAGCACTGCCGATTTTTCACCTTCTGAAGTAATATCTGTCAATTCATCTTCAATATATTCAAATAATTGCAGGCTATCTGCCCGTTTCGGAAAGAACGCACCGGGTAAATCATCTTCAGTTACAAAAGGAGCGGTCCCATATAAATCAAGGGCATGCCAGTATGCCATAGCCCTAAGGAACCTTGCTTCCGGAACCATATTGTCTACTTCGGGAAAACCACTGCCTGTGGCTAATCTGATAAACTCGTTACAGGTGACCGCAAAATAGATAACCCTGGAATGAAGGATCCCCAGATAAGAATTGGTAGCGCCCCAGGTATGAAAGTTAAATTCGGGCAAACCGGCTGCAATATCCCCTCTGGATATAGCTTCATCAGATGATATCTGCTGCGCGTTCCACCATGACCTCATATAGGTGGAAAAGCCTTCATCAAAACCCTGGAAATCAGCATCTCCGTTAGGGCCAATTCTGCCGCTCAGCAACAAACTTGTATAGCATTTTGCCAGGCCGCCCAGATAATCATCCGGGGTTTGATAAACATTTTCAGAACTTATCTCGTTCGGATTTATCGGGGCAACATCCAGGTCCTTGTAACATCCATTGAATAACATCAATATAAATGTTACGATTATTGATATTTTAAATATGTTATTTTTCATTTTCATGTTTCTTTTTTTGTTAGAAATTAAAACCAAGACTTACCATAAATCTGCGTGACCTTGGGTACTGGTTGTTGTCAACCCCTCCCTGAACTTCGGGGTCCAGGCCTTCATATTTGGTTATCATAAAAGCATTGACTACTGTAAAAGCGAGTCTTGGACTGATTTCTTTCACAACGTTTTTAAAGGTATATCCTGCTGAAATGTTATCCATTTTGAAAAACGAAGCATTTTGTACATAAATATCAGAGTAAGGCTGAGCATTCTCGAATCCTATTTCCAAAGCTTGTTTCGGCACATTCAAAAAGTAAATACTGTTAGCATACAAACCTTGAAGGGGGAAAGCCTGGAGGTTATTATAATTATAGTTACCAAGACTGATCCTCCCGGAGAATGAAAAATCAAGGTTCCTGTAGCTTAATCTTGAATGTAAACCTATAAGATAATCTGCATTGGGGCTGTGGTTATGATACCTGTTAAAGATGTTGTTGGTTATTACCCCGCCTTCTCCTGTACGGTCAACATAAACACCTTCAAGGGGATTTCCTTTTTCATCATATACCTGCTGGAAGGTGAAAAATGCATTGGGTTCGTGACCAACTGAATGAATCTGCACAAAAGTGCCCAGTCCGCCGCTTGCAACCTGGTTTCCTGTTTCAACACCGGCACTGGTAGGATTGTCGGTTTGATAAAGTTTTGTGATTTCTCTTTTATTGTAAGTAAGATTTGCCCCGATACTCCAGTTAAAATCCTGGGTAGACACAGGCCTGTAAAGAAGGGTAACTTCGTATCCTTTAATATCCATTTCGCCAACATTCGTAAGGATATAGTTGCCAAAATTGCTGCCATCTGCTACCGGAACAAGATTCAGAAGATCTTTTGTTTTTCTGCTATATATGTCCACGCTACCTGTGAGTTTGTTACTCCACAACCCGAAATCCAGGCCAATGTTATATGTGGTGGTTTCTTCCCACTTTAAGTTGGCATCATATGGCTCAGGGCGGCGAATTCTTACAGGTGAGCCTCCCGGGCCAATCGGGTAATTTGAATATCCTTCACCCAATCCATATTTGGCTAATGCCGGATAATATGGATCTGAAATTCCTGTGAGCCCCTGCTGTCCGGTTACCCCATAACCCAATCTTAACTTTAATTCAGAAATGCTTTTGTTTCCGGAAAGGAAGGATTCTTCATTTATCTTCCAGGCCAGTGCCATCGAAGGGAACAAACCAAACTGATTATCGCCCACAAACCGTGAGGTGCCGTCCTGCCTTAATGTGGCAGTTATAATATACCTGTTCTTCAGGGTATAAATAAAACGACCATAGGTGGATATTAAAAAGTTTTCGTTTGGATTGTCTGTTTCAACAGAATCTGAAGCTGTCGGGCTTTCTTTATAATACCTTGTATCCAGGTTAATCCTTGTTCCGGCGGTATTTCTGTTAAAATTAGTTCTCCCGCGTCTCCAGTGTTGCCAGGAGTAACCTAATGTAAAATTAATATTACTCACACCAACTTCCTTGGTATAATTTAAATATGCATCTAATAACTCCGATGAAGTATTTCCGGTATATTCATTGATACTTCCGTTCGCATCCCCATAATCCCTGATGACGTATGTTTCTCCCGGCAGTGCATTATTATGACCTTCGGATTCACTCTTATCCATACCTAAATTCACATGGGCCTTGAGATCGGGGAGAAAATGTAATTTATATTCCAAATGCATATTTCCGATAAACCGGTTAACATCCCCGATATTGTCCCGTAACATTAACTGGGATAATGGATTAGAAATAAAAGTTGTGGCTACGCCTTCCGGATCCATGCTGCCGTCTGGCAGGTTTGTTTCTGTCCATTGAAAGTAACCTTTGTAGGTTGTATTTCCATTATATACGGGCTGTGTAGGATCAAATTGCACCGCATGCGCAATGGCCCCCTGAACATGTGCTGCAACATTCTCAGCAGCTCCAAACTCTGAATGGGCTGATGTACCTTTTGCATTCAACTCTATTCTCAAATGGTCATTCAGAAAACTGGGATTAAGATTGAGTGCAAGTGAATGTCTTGAAGCCTTTGTGGTTTCAACTATACCCTGCTCGTTTGTATAACCGTATGAAACCCTGAAGGGAATATTCTTAATACTACCGGAAACGGTCAGATTACTATTGGCAGACATTCCGTTCCTGTAGATCAGGTCCTGCCAGTCTGTATTCTCATCTCCCAGCCTTGCTGCAATAGTTGCATCCAGTCCCGGTTTTCCGGCTGCAACCCGCTCGCTGATCAAGGCCCGGTATTCATCTCCGTTCAGCACGTTCACAAACTCAATGGGTGTGCTTACGGCAAAATCGGTATTAAACCCAACCTTAAGCTTTCCTTTATTCCCTTTTTTTGTGGTGATGATGATCACACCATTCGATGCCCTCGACCCATAAATAGCGGCCGCGGAAGCATCTTTCAACACGGTAAAAGATTCGATATCATTGGGGTTCAATGTATTCAGGGGATTGGAGATCCCGGCTATGCCCCCGTCATCAACAGGAAACCCGTCAATTACGATAAGCGGATCGTTGTTTGCCCCTCCAAGTGAAGAGCCCCCCCTGATTCGAATAGTACTCCCGGCCCCGGGTGCACCGCTGTTGCTCGTGACAACAACTCCCGGAATCCGGCCCATCATCAGTTCCTGGGGTGAAGTAGTAACACCCTGGTTAAAATCCCTGTCCCCCAATGTTGAAACCGATCCTGTCAGGTCCTCTTTCTTTACCTGTCCATAACCAATTACAACAACCTCTCCCAAACTTGCAACGTCAGGTAAAAGGGAAACATTAACTACAGTTTGATTACCCACAGTTAATTCTTCTGTGAGATAACCAACATAAGAAATTCTTAGAATCGCTGATGGTTCTGAAACTGATATTTCAAAATTACCATCAATATCAGTAACTACGCCAGTAGAGGTTCCTTTAATAACAATACTGGCTCCCGGTAATCCAACATTGTTTTCATCAACAACTTTACCTTTCACAGTAACTTGCTGAGAAAAAATCTGGAATGAGTAAAACAGCATTAATAATAATAGTAGATAGTTTTTCATAAAGTTTTATTTTAGTGAAGTTTGTAGTAGAATTGAGCCAAAGATATTACCTGGTGTCAATCATCAAAAGCACATTTTGGACAAATTAGAATATAAATTTGCCAATAAGCCTTCATTGTCACTTAGTTAAGCAGAAAAATATGATAAGATTCTTCGCTCACCCCTCAAACATATGGAGGAGAGGGCTTGCACGCTGTTCCCCTCAGGGGGTAAATGGGAGTGTGATTAAAATATTTCAGCATTCTGCATTAAACTTTAGCGGTTTGAGGGGTTGAACCGTTCGTGATTTGTTTATAGCATTTTTTAATACACAAATTACCTGTTGCATTCCACAGGTTATTGTACAGGTAAAATCTTCTTGCCTACTTATATGGTGTAAAAATTTAGGCGGGACAAGCTATTGTTTGGTTTATATATCTGTTGTCCCGCAGTCAGAAACCGTTTTCATTAATAATGAAAGACGGTTATTTAAGAATATTGAATTTTCTGATATAAGTTTTTTCGCCTGCAAGTGTTTGGATAATATATAACCCGGGTACCATGTCGCTGCAAGGAATTTCCACAAGATTGCCGTGGACATTTTTCACAGTTTTAACCATAGTTCCATCCGGACTGTAAATACAGATATTAACAAGATTTTCTGTTGATTTTACCCACACCGTAGTCTTTGCAGGAACAGGGAATATTGTAAATAAACCCTCTGTATCGGTTGATATCAAATTACTGGTTTGATTGAGGCACTCTGCAGAAGCTTCTGTCTTTGTGGTACTTTCCAGTGAAATAATACTCATGTAATCAATATTGGGCAACCCGTCGGCAGTTGTGGCAGAAACAGATATAAGCGCGTCCCCTGCTTCGGCAACAGTATAGTTTACTGAAGAAAGACTCCATACTTCCCATGCTCCTGTTGACGGAAAAGCAGCCGTACCAATCGTTTCACTATTTATTATTACTGTCCCGGGCCGGTTTGAAGTAGATGCATAACGAAACTGGATACTGTATTCGCCCGGTTCAGGAAAATTTACTGTCCAGTTCACAGTACACCCTAATACATTGTCTGTATTGATAAATCCTGTACCTGTATAATCAGGGTGGTTGCTATCTATAGTCCCTGCGTTATTTGTTATACCACAATAACCATCGGCATTTTCCTGAAATATCGCAACCGGGCCTACCATAATAATAACGGTTTCAGAATTGGCTACAACACCGCTGCTGTCGGTTGCGGCTGCATAAATGCTGTAAATTCCTGCACCCGGGTTCGTCATTTCAAAAGTATAAGGTTCGGTTGTAACATCAGCAACAGGTTCATTATTAACATAAAAAGTTACCTTGTCAATTTTTCCATTTAAATGGTTTGCACTCGCTGACATAGTGATTGTCTGGTCAAGATCATAAACAGCATTGCCGGATGGTTCGTCAAGCGATACCTGGATTAATGTGGAAGGGTCTGTATGTTTGATGCCCAGGTATGCATCCATCGCGATGGTTGGTTGCCTGGTTGCAGGGTCCCATGCTGTTAAATCATAGCCGCCCATGGCCTGAGGTTCCCAGAAGAAACAGCCCAATCCCCCGAATGTCATCATGGTGTCCATCAATTCAACCAGGAAATTATTTGAAATATAAGGCTCATACCAGTAATGCCCGGTTTCAACGACCATTACCTTTGTGTCATACCTTGATATCATGTCTTTCATATTGGCCACAGACATTTCAATCTCTGTTTCCCAGTCAAGATGCGCCCAACGGGGGTAAGCTGACATACCAATGATATCCCATTTTACCCCGCGGGTTTTCAGTGCATCAAACATCCATCGGTACAGACTATTCTCATCGGCGTCGGGTAAATGAACTATGGCCTGAATACTTGAATCAATATCTTTGATGGCCTTATACCCACTTTTAACCATTTCTGCAAAATTATCCATTCCGCCGGCATTATCAGTATTGCCATTGGGCCAAAGCATCCCCCTCTTTGTTTCATTGCCAATTTGTACCCATGCAGGTATCACACCAGCTTTTTTTAATGTATCCAATACATCATATGTATGATCATAAACATCCTGTATCAATTGTTCGGTAGTATGACCTGCCCATGCTGAGGGAATATATTGTTTGCCGGGATCGGCCCAGGAATCGCTGTAATGAAAATCTATCATTACCTTAAACCCCATATCGTGAGCCTCTTTTGACTGTCTGACGACCTGGTTTTTACCACTTGGGCCATCGGCAGGGTACCATACCCTGTAACGAACGGAGTTGAGCCCCTGTTCTTTTAAAATGGTCAAAAGATCTTTCGGAACGCCATTTTTGTCTTTTAAATTTGTGCCACCCCAACTGATGTCGGCGCCAAAAGCAAATGTAGAGTCCGCATACCTGTCAAAAATAGTGTCGGTAATTGATTGGCCGCAAACCAGGTTGATATTAAATGATATCCAAATACTTAATGCCGATAAAAGAATCTTTTTTTTCATCTTAAATAATTAAATTTAAAAATTTTTGTAAGGTTTTACACTGATCCGGATATTATTATTCATCAGGATGTTTCCAATCAATATTCAGCTCAATAAAACCCTGATAAAAATAAGAATAGGCATAGCACCGGGAAAGCACATTTTGGACAAATATGGAAAGAAAATGCCACACGGCGTCATTTGTAATCATAAATTTCAGCTTTTAAAAATCGCAGCAGTATGTTAATAGAAACCAGATGAATTTTTCGGGTTAACAGCTACCAGGTAGAGATTAGAATATCGGACAAGCCAGCCTGCCCTAAAGGCCTGCTTTAAACATTCTGTCGCTCCTAACGGAGCTGATTATCGCTGATTTTCAATCCTACCATACTTTCGCTCCTCCGGAGCTTTCTTACCATAAAAATAAACATTCATTTTTCACTTTATACTTTTGGCTTTTCCTCAGCCTTAGCCTTCTTTACTCACCTCTCTATTCACAACCCGTTAAAAACTATCCCTATGAAAAACTTGACTTCATAAAGTTATTATTGTAAATTACACTGCTTTTTTCAGACAGCAACACAATGTTTACCCAAAAACCGGAACATGCCCATGAAGCACAACCAAAAATACTTTTTAAATAACATTCCTGACATAATATCTGTAACAAGTAAAGAAAAATGCAGGCAAATGCTTGGTTTATCCGACCAATTCAGAAGGATAAACGAACTTTTATTACGCTTTTAGACTGGTTAGCGGTTATACAATGAAACACATAATCAAATAGATAAAACAATTATTATATGAGAAAAACAATATTCTTAATGGTTGTATTATTATTTAATATACACCTATCAGCTCAGAATATTTCTGACTTTAAATCAACCAATGTAAAAATTTATATTAATGGATTCTATCGATATGCAGAGGGTAATGATTTTGTTTACGATATATACGATGAACCCGAGATATCTTTTAAGAGAGAAAAATATGATTTTGGAAATATTTCAATAGCTGTTGAGCTAATCAGAGATAAATTGTTTAACCATGAATTTGAATTAATGCCTATAAGGATAGGCCATATAAATGATATCAAAATTGTTTCATATCCTTCTGTAAACGAATCATGGATTTTTAAAGGAGGGAAATCTACAATTGTAGAATCCGCATTTAGATACCAAATAAATCATAATTTCAATAAAGACAAATCATTTGTTCCGCAAATTGGGCTTTCATCCCAGCTATTCTATAATTACTCAAAGTTTAATCCAGCAACATCGGTAGACTTTCCGCTTACTGAACAAAATATTGGAATATTATTTTCATGTATTCCTGGTATATTAATTAAGATAAGTAGTAAAGTATATTTTGATTTTAATATTCCACTTGATATTTACAATCTAAGATATTACATGACAAATTTTGAAAATCCAGCTTTATATGAGTCTGAGAGTAAAAAATCGAAGTTTATTAGTGAATTTATTCCTGATTACATTAATATTAGGATTGGATTATTATATAAATTAAATTGAAAGTACAACTGCCAACATGCGCTCATAAAACATTTGGGGTGAAGTGGTTATTCGAGTATCCTGCCACGCATCAAATTTTGGTGTCGGTGGGTAGAAGGCAGCCCGCAATCCCCAACGTTTCATACAAGCAAAACCGTTGTGCACCATATTAATAAAATCTCCAAATAACTAAACATGGAATTTGATAAAGAGGAAAGAATTAAAATATTAAAACATAAAAATAAGATTCAAAATATTTTACCAGATTTTATTGATTCTTTTAACGAATTATCTAGAGAAAAAATTAAAGATACTGACCTAATCAATATTGATGAAATGCCAGGTATTATTAGTAAAATAAGAGATTTTCATTCTAAAAATCCTTCTAATTTATGCATTTGTTATCCTTACGAATACCAAGATAAATTTCTTAAAATCATCTCTGTTTTAAATGAAAATTTAAAAAATAAAAATTTATATTTTACTACAAGTAGGTTTTATAACGACCTGATATTTAAAATTAAAACAAAATCCGTAATAAACGATCACGATAAAATATTAAAAGTATATTCTGATGGTTTTTACATTTATGATTCCAAATTTAGTAATGGGATTAAATTTCAAACTGATGAGGAACATTGGTTCGACAAAACAAAAAATATTTGGACAAATGAAATAAAAATTTGGGGTCATCAATGGATTGATATTATATATAAAGAATATAAAAGTTTGATATTTAAATAAATACGGGCACAACAGCCGGTCATAAAACATTGTGCGGATTGTAGTAAATTTGAACAATATAACACTTAATAAATGGCTCGGTAACTTGATAGGTGGGAGCTTTGAAATGCCTTATGTTTCTTATTTCCAACCCCTGGAAGGCATAACCGAGAAGCTTCCTGCATAAAAAACAGACAAATGAAAAGATATTTTTTACTGATTATTATAGCATTAAATAGCCTTCAAGGATTTACAAAACAGATTAATCCAAATGATTATGTGTTATTGACAATTGAGACAATAAAGGAATCTTCAATTTTATCAAGTGGAGATATTGATACTCTTTTTATTAACACAAATGGATTGTCTTTTAATACTTCTGATACGGTTATTAATTCGGCAAAGTTGATTTTTACAAAGTCAAAAGAAGAATTGTTCTTTTGGGGTGTTAAATTCTGGTTCGAGACAATTAGATTTGATTACACAGGCAATAATGTTGACTATGGATTTTGTCTTAACTCATGGCATGATTTAGATGACTTTGATTACATATCTGGCTCATTTGACTTCATAAAAACAAATGACAAATGGCAATTGGATAATAAAAAGGTGAGTCATATTGATTTTGATAAAATTCCTAAATTAGATAGTCCACTTGTTAAACAGCCACTTCGCCCAAGAAGAAATTATGTTGAGTGTTATTGCTTTGACTTAAAAAAAAATACAGACAGAGAGTTTGATAATCTTGCAGATACTTTGATTGGAAACTGGTACAGTACTGCTGATAGTACATATACAGAATATCTTTTTCTCAATGATTCGATTTATCAATATTCAGCCTTAATGGGTAAAGATATACCTGTTAGTTACGATTTAAAAAATAGGGATTTGGTAATTACTCGATATAATGGCGAGACTTTCAGATTGTCAATTGATAAAATTGATTTTAACACAATACGTTTACATGGAATTGACACTGTGCAATATGATAATTCTGAACCTGAGATTTATAATATCGAATATATCATTCATCGGATTCCTGATTCCGAATTTACATTTAGTGATATTAAATGCTGGAAAGAGATAGAAACAAAAAAGGGTAGGTACAAAACGAGTAAAGACCTTGAAAGATATAGAAAAGGATTTATGGAAAGACAATTTAAAGCATATGAATAACAACGCCGTAAAACAGTCACGCGACGATTAATCTTTTATTTTGTAATTTTGAAAAAAATAGCAAGATGAAATTAAGAGTTTATATTGATACTTCTGTTGTTGGCGGATACTTTGATGATGAATTTGAAGAAGATACTAAACGATTTTTTGAAAGAATATTCAAAAAGGATTTTTTAGTTTACTTTTCTGAGATTAGTGAAGCAGAATTAAGCCTAGCTCCTGGTTTTGTCAAGGAATTGAAAGATAAAATTCCTTCAGATTGTTACAGGTATCTTGAATTAGATGATGAGATAAGGGAATTAGCTGAAACATATATTAATGAAAAGATTTTGGGTAAATCTAGTCTTGATGATGCATACCACATTGCATTAGCAACAATAAATCGGCTTGATGTGCTTGTAAGTTGGAACTTCAAGCATATTGTAAACTTTGATAAAATAAAACTTTTTAACTCAATAAACTTAAGATTGGGTTATCCTTTGATTGAGATTCGTTCACCAAAAGAATTTGTAAGTCATGAAAACAATGATTGATAAAAAGTTCGATACAGTTCAGTTCTTTCGCTCAATAAAAGAAAAATTAGCTTTAAGAATGGCTGATATGACGATTGAGGAGCAACGTGAATTTTTAAAGCAAGTACGAGAAGGTAAAATTAAAATTGCATAATTAACGGGTGCAATTTAGGATTTAAGGCACTGTTGAGCCAAAAAAAGAGACAGTAACCTGGAGATATTACTGCATTGAATAAAGATTGGTAAGTTGGAGTACATGCTCCATGGTTTTATCCCGGTAAAAATTTTGTTGGGTTTTACAGGCAAAAAGCATTCAAATTCCAAGTCGGCTGGGCTAAGCTGTATGTCTTCGCTGTTGCCGGATCAAAGATTTTTTCACCTTCAGTTAATCAGTTTACAATAATAAAAAGAGGCTGTGTAAAAAGTCGCTTCTCTTGTCATTCTGAACGATAGTGAAGAATATATATTTTTGAATATGAGATGTTTCGCTATCGCTCAACATGACAAATCTTGTTAGAAAAAGACTTTTTACACAGCCTCTATAATAAGTTTTAAGGCTATTCAATTACTATTACAGTACGGTTAGTTTTTTAGACATAGACCAGCCATTGTTCTTAACCATTACCAGATATATGCCCTTGTTAAGCGAAAGGTTCAGATCAATTTTATCCCTACCCTGATAAGTTTCTTCAAAGATTTTAATGCCATTGAAAGAATAAACCTCAACATTAACATGGTTTTCCATCTCTATCCCCGTCAAATCAATGGTGAATTTTCCACCTTCAGCCGGGTTTGGATAAATTTGTAAATCTTTGTTGTCATCTGAAATACTTTCGCCGGTACTTTTAATACTTACCAAAGACCATTGAGAGTTCACATGGGTTGTGTTTGCCCATTGGCCACAAGCATCACCATTACCGGTCCTGCCCATGCCGTCAAGGAATAACCCGGTAGCACGG